>JALDAH010000042.1 GCA_022729275.1 Candidatus Nanoanaerosalina archaeon | reverse complement strand
TGCGAGGGCGAGGATTCGAACCCCGGAACCCCTACGGGACAGCGCCCTCAACGCTGCACCTTTGGCCACTTGGTTACCCTCGCTTTAAAATCGAGATTTCCATTGAACATATTCATTACAACAGTTAAAAATTATTGGAATTCTTTTTTCTATAATATAATGTTTTGGTATCTTAATGATATAAGTCGGTAAAGAAAAATCGAAAAAATAAGGTATAAGTCTTTCTAATCCTATTATAATAGCTCAGAAATATTTTAACAGTAACTATTTCTAAATGACAAAATCTTTATAAAATGTGTTTTAAAAAAGAAGTTTATGAATATAATAGAAAAAGTCTATGGAATTGGAGAAACAATTCAAGAAAACGGGAATAAAATAAAAAATGGAATAAAATACGGTGTTACATTCACAACAGTAACAGGTATGCTTATAGGAGGAGCTGCTTTCGGAGGACAACCAGTAGAAGCACAAGATACCATCGATAAAACATCCTCTGAGGCTAGAATTTATGCAACTAAACACATCGATAGAAGTAGAAGAGATGTTTTTGTAGACTTTCATCATCACATCAAGACAGAAAAACGAACAGGCAGAACTAAGAAAGATCCTCTGATTATTCTGGATAATATGGCTGATAAACATGGAAGGGATGATGGTAAAACCTATGACTGGGAAAGAAGTTATTTTTCAAATACACTTGACGTTATAATACCGAAACTGGCGGATTTCGAGTATGGAGACGGTTCTGGAGAGGTCAGAATGACTGAATATGAAAAGATGAAAAGTGATCTGCGAAAAATTACGATGTTTGACCAAGCTGAAAGATACACCAAGGAATACAAAAATTTCTACAAAGAAATCAGAATGACTGATAGAGATGAAATACTTAGGTATGTATCTCCTGAAAACCAGGATATAATGTACAAAACTTTCAGAGAGGTTTTCGACGAGGAAATAAGGAGTAAAAAGAGAGAGGGACTTCCACGAGCACCGGAAAGGAAGGATCCAATTTTTGACGATGAGCTTATCGAGAAGATAATAAGAGAGATTTTAAGAGAAATTTTCAAGAGTAAGTAAATTTCCAAAAATATTTAGGATTAGTTCACTATATTTCAATCGATGATAGAGATATTTAACATTCTCTCAAGAAACCCCTTTTTTCAGAGGATTCCCTCCATATTTGGCTACATTGTAATAATAGTAACATTATACTGGTTTATTCATTTGTTAAGGAGTAGAGAGTTAGGTCTCACAAAATCAGAGATTATCACATTGATATTGATAATAGCTGGTTCTTTAGCTTTGAACCTTCAAAAACCATACATGACAGGTGCTGGTGGTGGAGAAGAGTACAACTATATCTTAATAGGTGAAGAGATATCTCATACCGGAAGATTCGTTGTATCAAGAATGGAAAATTCTGATTTATACCTTAAACCTTATATCATTTACCCTGTTCTTGTTTCAATTCCTTCATTTTTTATGGAAACTACCAGAAATCTTGGTGTAACAGTCAATACTGTCACTGCAGGTTTTTTACTTTTCGCTATTTTTCTGGCTGTTAGAAAAATTGGAAACAGCACCGCAGCTTTTACCGCCGTTATCATCGGAATGTTCAACCCTTTCTTCATACATATGGCAAGAACCCCGGAATCAATGATCTCTGCAGCCACCTTTTTCTTTCTTACAGCTTTCACACTACATGGTTTTCTCGAGAAAAGAAACAGTTTCTGGGCGAAAGGATTGAGTGTTTGTCTAACAGGTCTTATATTTTCAAGGACAGGTATGTGGATTCTTCTTCCTCTATTAATCTGGATTCTTTATCGAGAAGACATCGATATAAAAAAATATGTTCTAGAGACTGTTTTCTTCTTTACAATGGTTTCCGTGGTGTTCCTGATGAATATCATATTCACATTAAACATGGATAGGGCTTTCGGAGGTAACCCACTTATCAGCAATTCCCTTGCGCTCGTAAACTTTTTCCAAAACTCTTTAGGTTACATCCCGCTTATAGTATTAACAATACCTGCAATGATATATGGTGTAAAACAGAAAAAACAGTTATTTTTGTACATTGGAGGTTTATTACACTTCTTTTTCTTTCTCTCATACAGACATGCCACTATAACCGACCATCCAAAGTTTTATCTAACAAGTTTTCTGGTTTTTATATCCGCTGTATCGATCATGGTCTCAGAGTTTAATACTAACAGAATAAAAGGAAAAATCTTACCAGTACTCACAATTTTAATTGTGGTTCTGCCTATGGCGAATCATATACCAGATCTGCAGAAGGATATGTATTACACGCCTGCAAAGATAACTCTAGGAATCTCGACAAGACTACATCCAGGATGCACTATAATCCCTAGAGATGTCAGACCTGTCAGACTTGCTGGTTTCGAAAATGCTGTGGATCCCTGGAAATTCCATAAAGAAAATCTTGGTGAACTGGAAACTGTCAGAAAAATAAATGACAACTGCATAATATATTACAAACCTTTTGAGGAAACACCCGACCATCTTAAGTACTTCGAAGAAAACTTTGATATGGAAAAAATCACCGGTTTCAGGTATGAAAGTAGAGAGATCGAGACCTATCTTGTCAATATTGACCAATAGAAATATCAGTTAATCTCAGGTCTTGACTCTAAGGTTAGTTCGAGACTTTTCTCCTCATTATCCCTTATCACATGGACGGTTATTGTATCTCCAACCTCCTTTCTGGCAAGGTAATTAAGCACCTCGCTCAACTGAGTGATCCTTACATCATCTATACCTATAATCACATCGCCACCCACCATTATATCAGTACCTCTTATCTCCGCATCTCTATCACCGGGCAACATACCGGCTTTGTCAGCAGGTGAATCGTCTACTACCTCAACTACCAGAAATCCTCTTGATTCCTCAAGATCCATCTCCTCAGCTATAGCTGGAGTAACATCAAGTCCTGAAACACCTAGCCATGGATGCTGGTAGAAACCTTCTTCTTTAAGTACAGGTATAACTCTTTCTACCGTAGATGAAGGTACTGCAAAACCTATTCCAGAAAAAGTAGAATCCCGTGTATTTATAGCAGTATTTATCCCTATAACTTCGCCCTCAATATTCAGCAATGGGCCTCCTGAATTACCAGGATTTATAGGTGCATCGGTCTGTATAACATTAGATATGGAAAACTGTTCCACTGCAGGTATCATCCTGTTGGTGTGTGAAACTATTCCGGATGTCATGGAACCTTCCAGTCCAAAAGGATTACCTATAGCCAAAACATCTTCTCCCACCTTTATTTTTGAACTATCACCTCTTCTCAAAGGTTCAAAATCTCTTTTATCATCGTCTATCTTTAAAACAGCAAGGTCTGTGTAGGGATCTGATCCTATAAGTTCGGCTGTATAAACCTCATCATCGAGAAAAGTAACATCGAATATCTCTCCACCTGAAACAACGTGGTAATTTGTGACTATGTGTCCTGAATCATCATATACAAAACCTGATCCTACTGCTGATCTGGAAAAATCACCTATATTTCTATCAGCATGGTTGACTGAAACGACGGATTCCCTTGATTCTTGAAATATCTCGGATCTTATCTGAGAAAGAGAATGATTGATTTCAAAACTTTTTATCTCCTCGCTGACGACTTTTTCTTCGTTTTCCTGTGAAACGTCATCATCAAAAATAGATGAGTGATCACTGTAAATTATTCCAGCCTGAAATCCTGCCAAAAACACTGCTATCAACAATAAAACACTAATCTTTTTTGAAGACATATTTGAACACCTTAAAGGTTTTCAAGTTCGTTTTTAAGACCTTTTAATTCGGTATGAAGCTCGCTTATCGATTCTTCCACTACTTCTTCTCTCGGATCTTTTTTTTCTTCTGTTTCTTCGTTTTCCAGGTCTTCTTCAGAAAATTGGCTCTCATGGAGTTCCTTCTCCTCTTTACTGAATATATCGCTGTTTTCATAATCTTCATCTCCATCAGGCTTAATATTCCTTTCTGAATCTAGTTTAATTTCCGGGAACTCGTTATTTATAACATCTAATCTTTCATCAAGTCGTTGAACGTTGTCTACAAACGTTTCGATGCTTCTCTCCTTCATATCCTCCAGTTTCTTCAATACACCAACTGTTTCACCCATATTCTCAAGTATTTGTCGGACAGCTTCCAAGTTCTGGAGGACATACTTGTATCCCTCTACTCTAACATAGACCGGTTTTTCCTGATCAGAAAATTCTGTCATTGTCACAAACTTTTTTTTACATACTAAGTATATTAAAATTTGGATTATCCGCGTGTACTACCCTATCCTCCTAACTAATATTTTGTAAGAAGCTATACCAGAAGTTAAGTAAATAAAGAGGAACACCAGTGAAACCATCAATACATTCCCAGAAAACATAAGTGACCCTACAAGCAATGGTTCAAGGACTATGAAACTCAAAAGAAAAAACTTTACTAGGACAGTAGTATCCAAAAGCTTCACATTAGGTTCTAATCCTGTTAAAAGAACTGTAATTGCCAAAATATATGTAGCGGAGAAGAAAGCTATCAGAAATGAATGTAAAAATTCCAAGGGAGTTCCACCAAAAAAGATGAATCCAAATAACAGTGCAAAAATGAGTAAAGGAGATATTATTATATAAAAGCTTTTGATTTTGGATCTCAAAACATCTGACTTTTCAAGTGGTAAGATATAATATGAAGATTTTTTATCATATCTGTTAAGCCAGTTGTATACGGAAAGACTTGAAATACCCAAAAAAGTCGAGAAAGCAAGTAACTTGGCATCGAGAAATATTTCAGCCGGTGGAAAAACATCTACCATAAACCAGAAAACAGCTCCAAGCACAAGATATGAAACAATAATCTTTCCAAATCCACCACTGCTCCTCTTTATATCAATAATATTCTTCGAGGATATGTATGATATTTTATCGGATAACTTGGGATATAGCTCCTTTTTTCTCTTGTCGAAAAAATTTCTCTCGAACCCGTATGAAAAACCTCCTATACCCAAGAGCATCAATATTATAATCAGATTGAAAGCCAAAATCTCTATTGATCCGTTAAGATAGTACATATATCCTAGGTTGAGCTGTCTAAGGCCAAGACCAGAAACATGTAAAAGATAAATAATAACAGCTGATAGAGGTATAAAAACATATCTGCTGAATCTGGAGTATACAACGGATACAAGGAAAGTGAGAGAAAGTCCTAAGCCAAATGATAACACATAAGAAATCATAAGGTAACCTGTATTAGACAAAGTTGTAATGAAAAGGTTTGAAAGTATAACTGGAAAAATGAAAAATCCGAAGTAAAAAACAAAATCCTTAATGATAAAACTTGAAAGTATATGTATCTTTGATAGAGGTAAAAGACGTGATGTGAACATCACAAGGTTTTTCTCGCCCAACAAATTTTTCATGGAACTTCTTGAAACAAAACCAATCACCCCTACGTTTAAACCGAAGAACAGCATCAGGTAGTGCATACCGAACTGAACTTGGTTAAATGAAAATCCGAAGTATCTGAAAGACAACATCGAAATAACAGCTATCGCAAATATAACCAAAGGAAAAAGGGAGAACTTAAGACTTCCAAACATCGACGAGTGCATCCGCCACTCTTCCTTTATCATCCATTTCAAGAGACCCATAATCAATCAACCATTCTAAGAAAAGCTTCGGATAGCTTCTCTTCTCCTTCTTTCATATCAGATTTTGTGCCCGAGTAAAGCAGTTCTCCATCATCGATAACTCCAATATGGGAACAAATCTCTTCGGCGAGGCTCATCACATGTGTTGATAGAAAGATTGTCTTGTCCCTGTTAATATATTCCACGAAGTATTGCTTCACCCTTTCTTGAATAACAGGGTCAAGGTTTATCAAGGGCTCATCTATAAAAACAAGATCGGGTTCGTGTAGAAAGGTCTGGGCTATCATAACCTTCTGTTTTTCTCCTTTAGATAATGATTTGTTCATCCTGTCAAGTTTCTTCGAAAACTTTAATCTTTCACCCCACTCTGAAATCTTTTCATCGATACCCTCAATATTTCTGACATCAGCTACAAATTTAAAATATTCTCTAGGAGTCATAAAACTTGGGGGATCCTCTCTTTCAGGCAGGATACCGACCTTTTTCCTTACTTCCTTGGGTTCAAGAACAGGGTCTATACCCATAACACTGCACTCTCCCGAAGAAGGTAATATTTGACCTGTAAGTATTTCAATGGTGGTTGTCTTGCCAGCACCGTTTGGACCTATGAATCCGAAAAGCTGGCCTTTACCGATCTCAAGGGATAGTTCTTTGAGTGCATCGACATCTCCATAATTTTTCGAGAGGTTCTCCGTTTTTATCGTTTCCATGTTAAACATTTTTGTTCAAACCTGTTTAATAGGTTTTCCAGAACTGGGCTACCAAATAAAAAAATGGTTGTACAAACAATTATCAATGCATCTGAATAAAGAACACCTTAAAGAACTGATAGAAAAGAAACAACTTGTCACGAACTACATAGACCTTGAAAGACAGTTGACACCCAACGGTATAGATCTGACAGTTGAGAAGATCGAAAGTTTTATGGGAAAAGGTCAACTGGATTTCTCAAACAAGAAAAGGGTTATACCTGATACGGAAGAACTAGAAACCAACAATGGCTGGTGGCATCTTGACAAGGGTGTTTACAAGCTCACAGCCAATGAAATCGTTGATATACCAAAAAACCTTGTTGGTTACGGTTTTCCAAGAAGTTCCCTTATGAGGATGGGTTGTTTTATTGAAAACGGTTTCTGGGAGGCTGGTTATCATGGTAAGACAGTTTGTCTTCTAGTTGTTGGTAATAAAAAAGGTGTTGATATTGAAAAAGATGCAAGGGTTCTTCAGATAGCTTTCAAAGAGATTGAAGGGGTCAAAGAAGGTTATAGAGGTAATTATGGATTTGAAAAATAAGAAATCTTTTATCATCTCTAAAGGCTTTTAAGTTGGACCTCAACCTCTTCATCGATGTAAGCGATACCGTAATTTCCTTCATCCACGGATCCAGGATTAATTATCTTTCCATTATTGATTTTATCGATCCCCCTGCACTCATGGATGTGGCCTGTCAGGATAAGATCAAACTCTTTTTTCTCGAAAAACTTCCTCAACTTCTGGGAACCAACGTGTTTACCTCCTGTTATATCAACGTTCAAACCGTAAGGAGGTTGGTGTGTGACAGCTACCTTGATGCCATCGTTCATCCTTTCATAAAGTGTCTCAAGCGTATTC
>JALDAH010000028.1 GCA_022729275.1 Candidatus Nanoanaerosalina archaeon | reverse complement strand
TCTTGGGAGTTCAATGTGAACAGTCTCCCCTGGCATTATTGTATGACCGGGTTCAAGACCTATGATATCCTCTTCTAATTCCTCTCCATCCTTATAAATAGTTAAACCCTGTATATCGGTTTCTCCGGTGTTGGTGAACGAGACGCCCTGAGGATCGGTTTCTATCTCGAAGTCCATCTGATCGCATTCAACTTCTCCTATACAACCGGACAAGATTAAAGATGTTACAAGGGTTAATACAAGGATGCTTAAAGATGCTTTTCTTTTTACCATATCTTGTAGTTGTATCCGGCTGATTAAAAATATTTTTATTAAACTTTTTTATATGGCCTAGTAGTAATTTTAAGTTATGCGATGCAAATACGGGCTTATTGGTAAATCATTGGTTCTCACAACTTTTCTGATAATAATTTTCGGTTCTGTCATCGGGGTTTTTCCCGGAGACGAAGTCGATGTTGCTGGTGATACTGTGTCTATACAGTTGGAAGAGGGAGCTAATTTGATCCCTGCCTTGGATGCGGATCTAGATGATCTTTTGGATTCGGGCTGTGATATAGGGCGTTTCAGTGATAGCACAGTAGAGGAGCCTTTCATGTACTTCGATAATGTTAATTATAATTATGTGGAGACCGATTCCTTGAGACATGAGGGGAAGGGTCTTTGGATTCCTGTCAGCAGTGGTTGCAGTTTTGAAGCAGAAACTTATGTTGCTGAACAGATAGACTTGGGAACAGGGAAAAATGTTTTGACATTCCCCATCGATATTGATGTTGAGTTACTTGAATTGAATGGCTGTGAACTGAGTTTTTTCAGGAATGAAGTCTCTTCTAGGGAGGAACCATTCGCTATATATCAGAACGAGGAATTCATCGCAACCGGTTCAGTAAGCGAACATAATCCTGTTTATGTGCCTGTTGACGATGGATGTACATTTGACTCCAATGCTGTTTTCTTGGATCTGGAGGTATCCTCTGAAGAAGATGGTGAAGTGCATGGAGAAGAGTCAGGTAGATATCCAGAAGGACAAAAAATAGTCGTGGAAGCGGTTCCTGAAGAAGAATATGTTTTTGAAGGATGGATACTCGATGGAAGTGCCGAAAAATGTGATCCTGGAGAAAAAATTTGTGAATTTGAGATAGAGGAAGACACCTCTGTTAAAGCGAAATTTGTGGAAGAAGATGAACCTATAGAACCTCCTTGGGAAAGCGAAGTTGAGTTAAATGTAAGTTCTGGAGATTTTGTTGAGGTTGTTGAACCCGGTGAAGGTACTTTTACCTATGAGGAAGGTGAGGCTGTTGATCTTGTTGTCGAGTTTTCACCTGATATAGAGCAGGAACCAGAATTCTCTTGGAAGGGTGATCTGGAGGCGATGGAAGATCCTGGGTCTCCTGAAACCATGATTGTTATGTGGAATGATTACGAGATAAAAGCTGTTTATGAAGGTGAAACATTCATCTGTGGAGATGATTTCGAGTATCAGGGATACAGTTATGATACTGTGAAGATTGGTGATCAGTGCTGGTTTGCTGAGGATTTGAGATATGGTGAAGGATGTAGAGATAGAGAGTGGGATGATACTGAGCCTTTTGATGCCTGTGGTCATGCTGAACAAGAAGATATCGACTATGGAAGTTTTTTATATCAGTGGGATGCGGCAATGGATGGATCAACTGAGGAAGGTGCACAGGGCTTATGTCCTGAAGGTTGGCATGTGCCTACGGACGAGGAATTCAAAACTTTGGAGATGGAACTTGGTATGTCTGAATCCGATGCTAATTCAAAATCATATATGAGAGGAGATATAGGGGATAAGTTGAAAGATGAAAAAGCGGATTGGTGTACTAATTCTACGGTGTGTGGTGAATCAGGATTTAACGCTTTACCTGTCGGTTTCCGAAATAAAAACGGCACATTACGTAGTGGTTCAATTAGTACCTGGTGGACTTCTTCCGGTAGCTATCCTGAATACTGGTTTAGAGTATTGTTTAGACCAGACTATATCGTTAGAATTAGCGATCATCCTGCTTACGGCCTATCTGTCCGTTGTATACAATCCAAAACTCCCGATGATCTGGATAAGGATGAATACGTTCTTGGAATATCTTCCGACGAAGGCGGCTCTACCAGTCCTCCCGAGAAAAATTATACCCATGAAGAAGGAGAATATCTCCATGTCACAGCTTCTTCGGACAGTGGATATGAATTTACTGGTTGGTCAGGCGATTGTGATCAAATCGATGGTGTTGCTTGTGCCGTAACTATGACCGAGGACAAAAATGTCCACGCTAATTTTGAAGCAGAGGATGATAAAATCTCTGCAGGTTTGGATGATGATATCAATTCAGTGGTTTTTGAGATGGATGGTGATTATTTTGAAATGACTTTGGAGAGATGGAGAGATAAATTTGAAGAGCTCAGTGATAAGGTTGAAATTGTGGGAATCCAGGCTTATGGAAAATATGCTGAGATGAACAGCTATTCGGAGCAATTTTACCAATACGAAAACGTTGAGGAAGCGATTGAAGCTGCTGAAGAACTGGATCCTAGTATAGTTGATCAGATAAAATCTTGGGATAGTGAAGTCAATTTAAATGTAAGTTCTGGAGATTTTGTTGAGGTTGTTGAACCCGGTGAAGGTACTTTTACCTATGAAATAAAGGATTTTGTGGATCTTGTTGTCGAGTTTTCACCTGATATAGAGCAGGAACCTGATTTTTCTTGGATCGGTGATCTGGAGGCGATGGATGATCCTGGGTCTCCTGAAACCATGATTGTTATGTGGAAAGATTACGAGATAAAAGCTGTCTATGAGGGTGGAACAATAGAAGAAGAAAAAGTTGAAGTACATATTTATTCCGGAGGTTTTGTCAATGTTGTTGAGCCAGGTGAAGGTTATCACGAATTTGAAAAAGGGGAAACTGTTAAACTTGTTGCTGAAACATCTCCGGATATTACGGATAAAGGTTTCTCATGGACAGGGGATATTAGTTCAATAGAGGATTCTGAATCGCTAGAGACGGAAATCGAGATAAATAGAGAACTGGAGATTGGTGCGGAGATAGATCTTATAGGAGATACTTCTTATTCGGACTGTCTTAACGAGGGTGGAGAAATAGCAGAGGTTGATGATGGATATGTTTGCAGAATCGAAGATACCAGTTGTCCTGCTGGATGGAATCAGTATAATGACTGGTCCAAAACAGAGTCCAACAGTTGTAGAAGCAGTAATCCTTTATGCGGTACATCATGTCAAACCGGTGGTCATGACTGGGCTAACGAACCCGTAGAGACATGCGGATATCAAAGAACCAAAAGTCGGAGAATCACTTGTGTGAGGGATATTTGTGAGGCTGATGTAGTGGAAGTTGGTTGTGTAAAGGGAGATTTCTATGAAGAGGAAGAAGCCTATAATTTGGGGATTAACATTGTTGGAAGAGGTTCTACAGAACCTGCTGGTAGAAAAATTCACACTTTTGATGAGGGAGAACAGGTTACTGTCACTGCCGATCCTTACCGAGGATATGTCTTTACTGGTTTTAGAGGAGACTGTCAAGGTACTGAGGACTGTGAATTGGAAATGAATAATGATAAGAGAATAATAGCTGTTTTTGAGAGAGACATGGAGTGCGAGACAGATAGTGACTGTCAACACCTTATATGTCCTCAGGCTGTTGGTATGGACACACCTATTTGTGATCCTGAGACCAATACATGTAAATGTGGAGATAGAGAAGATTTTGAGGATGAAGAGGAAGAGACCAAAGAATATGATTTGAGAATAGCAATAGAAGGAGAGGGTTCAACAGTACCTCCTGAAGGTGTCAATACATTTGAAGAGGGCGAAGTTATTAAAGTAGTTGCTGAATCAGAAGATGGCTGGAATTTTGATAGATGGTCTGGAAGATGTTCTGGTAGGGATAAAGAATGTGAATTAACAATCACAGGATCCAAAGATGTTATAGCACATTTCAAAGAAACAGAGCTTATTGAAGGAGGTTCTTTTGATGACTGTGTATCCGAGGACGGCGAAGTAGTCGAGGTTGATGATGGATATATATGCAGGTTTGATAGAAGTAGATGTCCACACCCACGCATGAGCGATCATGTATGGGAACAATACAAGTACTGGAGCTCAACATCTTCTGACTACTGCAGTAGCAGCAACATATTTTGTGGAACTTCCTGTAATACTGGAAGTCATAACTGGGCTAATGAACCAGTTGAAACGTGTACATATGAAAGAACAAAAAGTGGTATTAGTATTGGATGTACTGAAACTGTTTGTAGAGCTGATGTCGACCAGATAGGATGTATCATTACAGATACTGCTGAAGATTATGACAATGATAATGACAACGACAATGATGATGAAGATTATGACAATGATAATGACAACGATAATGATGATGAAGATTATGACAATGATAATGACAACGATAATGATGATGAAGATTATGAAAATGATAATGACAACGATAATGACAACGATAACGATAATGACAACGACAATGATGATGAGGAAGAAAAAATATGTGAACCAGGAGAGACCAGAAGATGTGATACCAGATGTACATACAAAAAGTGTGATGGTGTAAGAGATGACTGGTGCAAAAGTCAGATAGAAACAGTCAGAGGAGAGATGAAATGTCGGGATGACGGTACCTGGGGATCATGTAGAGATCCAGGACGCTGCCCTGAGGATCAATGCAGATTTAATTCTGATTGTCCCTTGGGTGGTGAAGAAGAAGATGAATTCGAAAAATGTGTTGAAGCATGTTCTGATGATCACTCATCGCCTTGCTGGGGAGATACAGCATGTTGTGAGGAAAGGTGTTCCTACTAATCGAGGAAAAGTAACAGGATAACAGGAAATTTAGACTTTTCCTTTATTTTTATATTTTCCTATCTTGAATAGTTTCTTAGCTTTTTCTATAAGACCTGAATCCCCGTGTTTTATCTCCAGCATATATATTATGCTCTGATACAATTTCTCAGTATAGGGGAACCAGTTCAATTCATCATCTTTATTTCTGTTTACCATAACTGACTTCGGTTCAACAAAAGACATCAAACCTTCAGGTCCATGATAACGTCCTATACCACTTTTATTTACACCTCCAAATGGCATATAAGGGTTACCTATATTTTTGACAACGTCGTTGATGTAACAGTTACCTGTCTCAAGCATAGAAGCGACTCTTTTACCTTTCTCAATATCCTCTGTCCACACGCTAGCGTTCAAACCATAAATACTGTCATTAGCAAGTTCAACAGCTTCCTGAATACCTTCAAACCCCATCACAGGTATGACAGGTCCAAAAGTTTCTTCTCTCATTACATCCATCTCGTTGGTCACCTTGTCAAGAACAACCGGTTTCAGGAAATTGCCCTGCTGTTCAAGATCGGTCAACATCTCAGCACCCTTAAAAACAGCGTCATCCACGTGTTTTTTGACCAGTTCTATCTGCTCCTCTTTTATCATTGGACCCATCTCTGATGTTTTACTATCGCCCACATCCACCTTTTCAACCTCCTCAAGAAGTTTCTCAACAAACTGTTCTTTGACAGATCTCTCAACATAAACTCTTTCTGAAGAGACACAAAGCTGACCGGCATTAGAAAGAGATCCATAAACAACTCCCTTAACCGCCCTATCAATTTCAGCTTCTTCGAAAACTATGAAAGGATCTTTACCTCCTAGCTCCAGTTCAACATCTATAAGATTTTCAGAAGCTTTTTTCATGACTTCTTTACCGGTTTCAACACCTCCCGTGAAGAAGACCTTGTCCGGCTTGTTCTTAATCATCTCTTCACCGACTTTTCCATCTCCATGAACCACCTGAAAAACATTCTCCGGAAAACCCGCTTTATCAACCAATTCTTCAATTTTCTTACCTGTCAAAGGAGTTATTTCAGAGGTTTTTAGGATAACAGTGTTTCCTGCCACTAGTGCTGTCATCGCAGGGATCAGAGATATCTGGAAAGGATAGTTCCAAGGCGATATCACCGATACCACTCCGTAGGGCTGGTACTCAACATAGGAATAATTTTTTCTGAACTCTATGGGAGTCCTTCTCTTTTCTTTTTTCAGTATTTTTTCGGCATTATCCTCACAATATTTTATAGAATCCAGAGTAGCCATTATCTCCGACATCAGTATCTCTGTCTCTGGTTTGCCAGTGTCAGTATTCAATGTATCTATGATATCCTTTAGGTTGTTTAGAACTGTTTTCCTGAATCTCTCAAGAAAAACACATCTATCAACTACATTAAGGTTTTTCCATTCTTTGAGAGCGGTTCTAGCAAGAAAAAACTTTTTTTCAACATCTTTTTCGGTGGATACTTCAACAGAACCTTTTTTTTCTTTGTCCACGGGGTCGAACGCATCCATCTTTTTCATACATAGTTTTTATTATAGTTGGTGGTTTATCAGGATAACCCCCATCCATACAAACTTATTTTATATTAATAATAAAAATTCATTATTTATGGAAAGCCTCAACTCCAGGATAAAAAAGCTTTGGATAGTTTTTGGTCTGTTTGTAGGACTGTTTTTAGGTGTCTCACCAGCAATCTATACATTTTTTTACCTCGAAAATATTTTTTTATCGGTAATTAGTATGGTTTTACCTTCTATACTGTTTATCTGGTACGCTATAAGAAGGTTTGCGAACTGGAGATTCGATGTCAGAGAGGAGTACATAGAGATAAAAAAAGGAGTTTTTATCAGAGTTTCAATGTACATACCCTATGTAAGAGTCCAGCACATAGATACGGTAAGAAATCCTGTCTTAAGAGTTCTTGGTTTAAGTTCTCTCAGAGTTTATACAGCAGGTTCAAAAGGAGCTGATATAACCATACCTGGTCTCGATAAAAATAGAGCTGAAAAGATACAGGAACAGCTTAAACAGAAAGCTATTCAATCCGAGAAAGGTTTTGATGCTGTATGAAACTATCCAAGAAAACAATAGTTTACAGAGGTATCTCTAATACAGGAGGTGCACTGTTTTTTCTATTATTTGGTGGTATATTCAACCCCTTGGTTATTCTTCTGGGTTTTATACCATTATCCCTAGTTGCATTCGGCTACATGTACGTTTACTGGAAGAACTATAACATATTTTTTGAGGATCAAGATATCAAGATTGTTTCTGGTGTTTTTTCAAAGAAAGATCTGGACATACCTGTTAGAAGAGTTCAGAATATCAATATTAAGGAAAACATACTACTCAGAATCCTTGATATCTCCGAGGTACATATCGAGACAGCTGGTGGCAGCGAAACCGAAGCAGTCATCAAATTTTTGGAGAAAGATGACGCCGAAAAATTGAGAGAGAAAATAAGGAATCTTAAGAGCAGAAGAAAAGAGAAAACTGAAAAGATTCAGAAAGACGAAGAAGAGTACGTATTGACTTTTAAAAAACTCTTGGTATATAGCTTGATAGATTCGATCTCAATAAAGTTTTTGTTACCCTTCCTAATTTTTATCGGAGGTTTTATATTTGCAAATTACTATTTTGAAGTCTTTCTACACATAGTAGGAGCATTTTTTGGACTGCTTGTCATTGCATTGTTTATACTAGGATTAGAGATAATATCGACCGGTATAAAAGTTTTTGAAAATTATTATGGTTTCAAGGTTATTAGAAAAAATGACTCTCTTGAGTATGAGAAGGGTCTTTTTAATCGGCAGGGAGGAACAGTACCAGTTGAAAAGTTACAGAAACTTGTTATAGAGGAAAATATAGTTGAAAGAATACTGGGTTATGCTACTTTAAAAGTTGAGACAGCAGGAGCAAACATAGCTGAGAGAGTATCTACCACAAAAGTTATCGTGCCCTTGGATAAAAAAGAAGAGATAATAAAAATAGCGGAAAAAATAGGGGAGTTCGAATATCCGGTTAAGATGGAAAAAGTATCCGAAAGAGCGGAGGAAAGATACTTCAGAAGATATCTCTTGGTCGGACTGGCTGTTTTCCTAGTATTAGTACCATTTGTATTGACTATACTGAACCCGATGGTGTTTTTGATACCTTTAACTATAGCTATGATCAGTAAAAAAGCGTCTAACCTGAAATGGATTAACCAGAGGTACTTTCTTGGTGAGGAAAACATTTTTGTCAGGAAAGGATTCTGGAGGCGTAGAACTTATGCGGTACCTTATTTCAGGTTTCAAAACTTTATCGAATCTCAGACAGTTCTTCAAAAAAGGTGGGATCTTTCAAAGATTACTCTTGACACGGCTGGCGATCTCTGGATTAACCCGGAGATAATGGATCTGGACAGGGAGTTTAGTGGAGAACTAATCCACGAACTTTTTGACAGATTTAACAGCAGCATCTACAACTAGTTTTTCTTCAACCACCATTCTTTTAAATTCATACTTCGATTCTTTAACAATAATATGAACAATTTAGAAAAAGGTCTCAACTATCAGGAAGCTCTCAGATTCTCCGAACTGGTTCACCGAGACTTTTTCGATGAAAAAGGATTTCCTTTTGTAGGACACCCGGTCACTGTAGCTAGAAATATCTGTTCGGACGGGTATGATAAAAAAGAAGTTATCTTAGGTTTTTTTCATGACGTAGTGAAGCATGATTACTATCTGATAGGTGATATAAAGGATAAATTTGGCGATGATATCGCTGAAACGATTTACAGGAATAACAACCCTATAATCGTTAATAGGGAGGATAGTGCAATAATTATAGATCGTTACGAGGAAGAAGACCTCAAAAAATTTGATATATCAGGAAAAATGTATAGAAAAGGTTCAAAGAACGTTCAGAAAGCTTTAGAGGATTCTATAAGTTTTCATAAAGGTCAGTTCAGAAAGCTGAAGAAAATTCCTTATGTCACCCATCCTATAGGTGTGGCCAGAAACCTCTCACTTTATGGATGCGGAGAAGAACTAATAACAGCAGGTCTCTTCCACGATGTTTTGGAGATGACCGAAAAACAGTATGGTGATATAAGGGAGGGTTACGGTAAAAACGTAGCTGATATAGTTGAAGAGTTAACTGATGATCCACAAGATTCATGGGAAGATCGGAAGAGCAAAAATATAGAAAATTTTTACAGTTGCTCAAGAAGTGTCAGAATGGTTGGTATGGCTGACAAGCTTGATAACCTCGAATCAATGCAGAGAGATCACAAAAGACTTGGCGATGAAACATGGGAAAAGTTCAACAGACCGAAAGATTTTCATGCATGGTACTTCGGCAGTCTCAAAGAAGCTTTCTCCGAGTTCAAAGATTTAGAACCGGAAAGATACATGTTTGAGAGGTTTGATAAAATATTTGAAGAGGTATTTGATGATTATGAGAAACTCAAAAAGATAGTCTGAAAACAAAACTGTATCTAATTTTTCAAAGAATTTTAGAAAAATAAAAAATCTGGGAAACATTCTTTCAGCCTCCCACTTTTTAAACATCTTGTTGGATTACAGAACCTTTACGTTAACAGCTCTTGGTCCTTTGTCTCCCTGTTCTGTCTCGAACTCGACTTCATCTCCTTCGTTCAGGGTTTCGCCGTCTACGTCACTAATGTGGACGAAAACGTCGTCTTCCTGATCTTCAGGATTGATGAATCCATAGTTCTTAACATCGTGGAAGAACTTTACTTCACCTTTCATAAAAACTACACCTCCGTATGTCTAGAAGTTTTTGAACCCAACCTTTATAAGCCAACTGTTTTCTACCATAAATTACCCGTAACTTAAAAATTTATTAAATAAGAAAACCCGAATAATTTGATATAGAGGTTATTGATGATGGATAAAGAAAAATTAAAGAACAGTTTGGGTCAAAAAAAGATCTGGCTGACCGTATTATTGGTAGTAATATTGCTGTTTGCCGGAGGATTCTTAGCTTTGAACACAGAATTTACAGATATTTTTGTTGGAGGGGAAGTAGAACGTTTTGGAGAAGACATAACAAATGAAGAGCTAAGATTTTTTGAAGCTGCTCAGGAGGGAGATCTGGAAGCATTAGAGGGATTTGTCGAAGAAATTGATGATATAGATATCAAAAACAATTATGATAGAACACCTATGATGCTGGCAGCCAACAACGGTCATACTGAAGCAACCAGATTACTGTTGGAAGAAGGAGCGAATATAGAAAACAGAAACATCTTTCAAGAGACTGCTCTTATGATGGCAGCTCATGAAGGACACGTGGAAACTGTTGAATTGTTGATAGAATACGGTGCTGACGTGAACGCTGAGAGAGATGACGGCACACATGTTCTTGATTACACTGAATACGAGGAAATAGAAAATATCTTGAGGCAACACGGCGCATCGAGATGAACATGGAACAGATCATTTAGGTTATAGAGAAAAATTATTTTAGGAAGTGACTATCAAATTTCTCTATGGATAAACCTAAACTTTTAGCCAAACTTTTCTCCATCCTCCTTTGGTTGATCATAATTTTGACAGTTTTCCAGTTCTTGATAGGCGCAAGAAACATAGCTAATTATGAAAAACAAGTACTTGAACAAAATATAATACATGAAATCGATAACAGGATTGAAAGAGGTATAGATGTATTTACCGAGATAGAGGAGAAAGAAGAGCACTACTATGTTTCCATGATAAAAGACGAGATCGGAAAGGTGGAGTATGAGATACCCAAGGAAAATGACAGGGAGTTCTCGGTGTTTCTATTCGGTGGTTCATCAGTCGTTTTTCCTGTTGGAGATCATATGAACTTCCCTGAACATCTCGAAGAAAAGGTAAAAAATAGGACGGAAGCTAATTTTTCGATCTACAACTTTGGTATGCCGGGTGTATCCACAAGCACAATACTTAACTCTCTGGAGAGGATTCTTGAAGTTAAAGAACCCGACATGGTGGTGATATATACAGGTCACAACGACTATTTTTTAACACATCACATGTTCACGGAAAACACCCCTGATATTTTTTATGATGAAAACATTTTGTGGCCTCTTTACAACAGTCTGGGTCCCTTGATTGATAGAGAAAGCGCTTACATGTATGATTCCAAGAGGATAACGGAGTACAGGATGATGACCTTAGCACATTCCATAGGATTGGTTGATGGAAAAAGAATATTTG
>JALDAH010000040.1 GCA_022729275.1 Candidatus Nanoanaerosalina archaeon | reverse complement strand
TAGAAAGATAAGTTTTGGAATTTATTACTACTCTTCGGCAAAAAGATGCACCCAAACTTTTATAAAGTAGCATCTTTAATTTAAAACTATCGACTGAATTTACTACTGTGGGGGAATTATTATGGTAGATGAAGCTAAAGAGATAGCAACACAAAGGTTTGAAGAAGAATTTGAAGAAGAAATGGCAAACCCAGAGATGGCAGAAGATTTCGAAGCACAGGCTGATTCGGTTCCAATGGATGAACCGGGTCCTGCAATGCCTAGAATGGAGGATGAATCAGGAGAACAGGAACTGACTTATCCGGGTGCTGAAGAAGATGATGATGTCTCTGAGGAAGAAAAGACAAAATCGGTGAAACCAGAATCAGCTGAAGCTAATTTGGAATGTCCTGAATGTGGATGTACCGATTTCAACGAAAACAAAGGAAAAGCAGAGCTTGTATGCTCCGAATGTGGACTGGTTATAGATGAGAATAGGATAGATGACTCTCCGGAATGGAGGGCATTTAATGCAGAACAAAGGGAGAAGAAATCTCGTGCTGGCGCTCCTCTTACATATACTAAACACGATATGGGAGTATCAACCGATATCGGAAAAGGATCTGGAGAACTCTACAAGGTTTCTGGAAAAAAGAGGGCTCAGTACTACAGGATGAGGAAGTGGCACAACAGGTTAACAAAATCAAAGGACAGAAACTTGGGATTTGCACTTTCCGAACTGAACAGATTGATCTCTCATCTGAACCTTCCAAAATCAGTTCATGAGGAGGTCGCTCGTCTTTACGAAAAAGCCGTTGACAAAGGTCTTGTCAGAGGAAGGGCGATGGAATCTGTTATCGCAGCACTGCTCTACATAGTTTCAAGAAAACAGGGAACACCAAGAACACTTGATGAGATTCACGACGCATCAGGAATCGACAAGAGGGAAATTGGAAGAACTTACAGGTACGTTGCGAGAGAACTGGGTCTAAGAATTTTACCTGCGAAACCTCAGGATCACATTCCAAGGTTCGCTGGAAAATTACAGCTTAGTGGTGAGGTCCAGGCACGTGCCAGAAAGATCATTCAGCAGGCCAGAGAAAAGAATCTTTTGTCAGGTAAAGGTCCAACAGGTATAGCTGCAGCTGCACTGTACATTGCAGCAGTACTTGAAGGAGCTAAGAGAACACAGAGAGAAGTGGCCGACATCGTTGGTGTAACTGAAGTCACTATCAGGAACAGGTACAAGGAGCTTGTAGAGAATCTTGGACTTGAAGATGAGATCGAGCAGAAAAAGGATTAAAACCCTTTTTTTCTCAATTTTTCTGATAAGCCATTCTTCTTTCTTTATTTTTTTCTATTCATTTCTTTAGAAATACTTAGTATGTCTTCTATAGGAGCACTTGTCTTTATACCTGTAGGGCTGAAATGAGTCCTTTCAGCATTGTATCCTTTATCTTCAATTTTTTTGATAAGTTTATCCCTGCTCACTGCTGGTTGACCGGTAATCTTTCCTATATTATGTGTATCATAGAAAGGTTTTTTGATATCCATCTCCTTCTCAAGCATCTTTGTCAGCTCGACAGCTTCATTTAATTTTTTCTCCTTCAGACTTTTCCTTACTTTTTCTATAAAATTTTTCCTGCCTATTTTACCAGTCCAAAGAGGTCCTATTTTTCTTGTATCTTGTTCACAGTTAGGACATTCTCTCATTACCCTTTCTTTTTCCCCGGAGAATTTTCTGTAACCACATCCCGAACAGAAAGAGAGAAAACCTATATTTTTTAGAGATCTGTTCACACCTTTCTTTGTCTCCCTGACTTCGCCCATGATTCTATAGTAATGTCTCTCAGCATAACACAACTTGGGATCGAATACCTTGTTATGAACCGCTAAAGCATCAAAAACAGATTTTATGAGGACTCTAATCCCTACTTCGTGGTGATAAGGAAGGTTTTGAACCCAGCTACCGTATTTCCTTCTGCAAGTCTTTCTGTAAGTACCGCAAAGAGCAGCAAGATCAGTGGCTGTTATCCCTATAAAACTGTCATGTTTGAGGCTCCTGGCCGCGGAATCAATAAACCTGGCCGGAGACCCGAATGGATCGAGATCGATATAGTGGAAACCCTTTCTTCTCTCGGACATCAAAAGGTTGGCGTCTCTACTTGTTACCTCCACCTTTGTTTTCAAGCTGTTGAGCTCCAGATTCTTCTTGATGTTTTCGAAGGCATCGGGTTTTGAATCATTTATCGTGACTTTTTCTATATCAGGGACTTCTCTAAAATATCGGATCCCTCTGATACCTGTTCCGGCAAGAGCATCGAGTACTTTGAGATCCACTTTTTGGTCTTCACTGTATACTTTAAGAGCTGAAACAGATATATCTCTGTTCAAAACCATTTCATTGTTGTAGAAAACTTTGGATTCCTTTGTGGGTTCATCTTCAGCCTCGATATCTAATTTGGTTCCTCTTTCTTCTATCATTTTTTGTATCTGTCACTGATCTTCTTTTTCTGTTTCCTCCTGTTTCGCCTGTTCAGCTATTTTATCAGTCTCAAGCTTCGGAGCCATTTCTTTAGCATCTTTTTCATCCTGAAGCTTCTTTATGTCCTCACCAATCTTAGATGCGAACTTTTTGGTCCTTTCTTTGAGCTCGTAAAGCTTTTTTTCGTCTATATCTTCGAGTTCTTTTTCCTTGACCTTCTCCATGATGTCTTCCCAATCATCGAAGAACTCCCTGTGGTCTTTCTCAACCTCAACGTTTTCTATGACCATATCCGGTAGATCATCTTTTTCCTCAGGAGGCTCTATTCCCTGTGATTTAAGGGCTGCAACGTTAGCCTTTAGAAATGTCTTGTAATCCTCTATGATTTCCTGAACTTTTTTGGAGCTACCTAATTGACCCACAAGTTTGTGCATTCTTCTTATGAAATCATCGGTCATTTCAAGGTGTTTTTCAACCTCTTCAGCTGTTATCTCTTCCGGATGTTTTTCCGCCTTGTCGTTGAAATCATGTACCTTGTCAGCTATCTCCACATATTTCTCTTCGAGGCTCTCATTTTCCACGAAAAGCTTTTTCAGGGTTTTCCCAACGTCTTCCTTGTTGGGAGGTGTCTTTCCGATGTACATTATAGGTGCCTGACCTGCATTGGCTACTGCCTGCTCTAATTTGTGAGGTATGCTCTGTTTAAAACTTTGTTCTGCTTTTTTGTATCCTAGAGCTGCCATCTTAAGTCTTTTTTCTACAGCTTCCTGTGAAGATATTATTTTACCTCTCTGAAGCATCCTCTTTGCGGGCATAAAGATACCAACGTCATATACAGGTTCACCTTTCCTTAGAACAGCAACGATTAAAGGTTCTCCTTTTCTTATAGAATCCCAGAACTCTGTTAAGAATGTGAAGTATTGTATAGTTATCCTTTCATCGGTCTCCTTAGCAAGCTTCGTAACCTTCTTCCTTATTTTATCTTTAGCTTCTGAGGGTACATCTTCCTCCAGTTTAGTATCATCAAGAACTATGAAAGTATCTATATCAGATTCATGGGTGTGTCTAGCCTCGGGAACCGATCCGTATACAGCGACACATTTGACCTTGTCACCCAGTTTTTCAAGAAGTTTGTCCGAAAACTCCTCAACTTTTTCAAGTCTTCTGTCCCTAGATTTCTCCTTTGCTTTCTTTAGTTTGTCTTTTGAGCTCATTTTCTTGTGAAATCATATTTTTTACAATATTAATAAACGTGTTGGCCGTTCGGAAAACAAGCTTGTTATTTGAAACAAATGTTTTTTCAGGTGTGAAGTATAGTGGTGCTCAGTTCATCGGCCCTGAAGACTTTTCCCTTGAAACTAAGGATCTGTTCTGTTCCGGCTTCTTTGCCGTCCACAACTACCTTCCATCTCTTGTCTCCGGGTAGTTCAACCTTTGCTTTTTCGTGATAAGGATTGTGTATAACGGTTATATCATCCCATTCATCCTCATCATAATCTATTTGATAGACCACTAAACCTTTTGGACTGTATTCAAGATCTTTATCATCGTAAAACCTTATGCTTTCCCTTATATCTTCAGCATTTCCTATCCTGAATGCAGGATGATCCTTTCTAAGCTTTATCAACCCTTGGTAATACTGTGTAAGATCGATGTTCTCCTCTTTTTTGTGCCAGTTAATCATGTTTTTTTCTTTTGGGCCCTTGTAAGGGTTGTGATCAAACTTTCTAGTTCTGAGCATCTCATCACCGGAATGAATGAAAGGGATTGCCTGTGAAGTTAGTATTATGGAGTTTGCGAACTTTGCAGCTTCTTTCTTTTTTTCATGTGGGAACTCCTCAGCAGATTTACATATTTTCTCGTACAAGGTGTTACCATCATGGCAGGTTGTATAAGCTATCACCTCGTATGGCTGACCCTTGAATATCTCTACTTCGCCCGTGATAACATCCTTTATCAAATCTCTGTTTTCCATTATTTTTCCTGTAACGTATCCCCTGTCAGTTCCATTCGGAGATCCTTTTATACCGTCCCTTGCTTTATCGTTAAACGCTGCTATACCCGAATTAATCTGATTTTTCCTCTCCATGGATTTTAAATCGTGTATATCATCTATTTCTGATCTCTGAGCTTTCCAGGGCTCTCCATAAAACATTGTTGAAGGGTTATTATGCTCAAGTTCTCTTTTAACCGTTTCAAGTGTTTTTTTGCTGTGTAGAGCCATTAGATCAAGTCTGAAACCGTCTATGTGGTAGTTTTTCTGCCAGTGCTTTAAGATATCCATTACGTATTTCTGCACAATAGGATTCTCAGTCGCTATTTCGTTTCCACATCCTGAACCATTGGTATTTCTAAAGAAATGGTCTTTTGCCAGTTTCCTAAGGCTGTTTCTCCCAAAAACGTAAGTGTGGTTGAGAACCGTGTCCTTGATCACACCTATACCATTTTGATGAAGTTTTTTGACCATCTCTTTAAGCTCTAAAACCCTTAATTTTGGTTCTTCAGGTCTTTCCGAATAACTTCCCTCCGGAACCATAAAGTTCTCAGGATCATAACCCCAGTTATAAGAATCGTCTTCATGTTCTATCGCTGAACCGTTCTGTGCCAGAGGCATTAATTGAACATAGTTTATACCTAGCTGCTTCAGATGGTCTAGACCGGTCCTTATATCTGTGCCTGGTATGGTCGTGTTTTCCTCCACTAGACCGATATACTTCCCGTTTTTTTCCACTCCTGAGGAACTGCTCTGGGTAAAATCTTGTACATGTGTCTCATAGATCACAGCGTCAACAGGGTTTTTAAGTTCAACGAAAGAGTCTTCATCCCATCCCTGTGGTTCGATATCGTTACTATGAATTATCAGGCTCTTGTCACCGTTCAAAGAGGTTATCTCTGTATAGGGATCAAGGGCAAGATGTTCCTTTCCCCTTTTTTTAACTTTTAATCTGTACATCATGTTCTCAAGATCGCCATTAACAGTGGCTGAGTAAAGGTTTTTGCCGAGATTCTTCATCTTTTGTTCCATCACCTGAACCTCTCCACTGTTTTCATTCTTAAAAACCTGTAGAAAAAGTTCCTGTATACCTGAAGCGAATACGTTAAATTCTGTTTTATCAGAAAAATATTTAAAACCCAGATCTTTTTCCTTCACCCATGGTCCGTACTGTTTCTCTAGTAATTCTTCGATTTCCTTGGCTTCCGGTGAGAGGTATGTCTGGTTTTTTCCCATAAAATACTCTTTTTTTTGGACCTCTTCACTTGTTTGAATACAGTGCTCTATAAATCAATGGGTTGGACTTGTTTAAACAGTTTTTGGATAGAAACAGTTTTCAGCGATACTCTTCTTTTTTCCACTTGTCGGGCTGATTATCTCTTTCAAGTGCTGCACTTCCACTCCATGTATGATCCGGCTGAGTGGTCTCTAAAAGACCGTTGAGAGGGTCTAGAGCGTGTTCGAATATTTCCTGCCATTCATGGTGCCATTCTTCCTCCGTGAGTCCGAAGAACTTTAGGATGGTGTAGTCCTTAAGCGTGATTTTTTCATCGGTTTCAAGCTTCCTCCAGACCCTGTCAGCGTTTTCGCCTTCTATGTCTTCAGGTTTTATCCCCATCTCGATCATGTTCATCATCAACCTGAGCATGAAAACAGATTCTGCTTTTTCCCCTCCAAGCTCGTATAACAGTATGCTTGGCCTTTCACCTCTTTTACAGAAACCTTTGTTAATTAGACTATATATCTGTTTATAAACATAGGTATCGCCTCTCCTTATTGGTTGATGATGATGTTGACTTTCTGAAAGTGCAGGATGAGTGATGTGCTGCTTGGTTATTAGTTCTCCATCTCCATCTTCCAGTCCTTTAAAGTTCCTCTCATCATTTCCATCAATAACCCATAGAGGGTCCACACCGTTCAAAGCTAGGTGTTCGGCATCAATGGTGCAGTGAAGCACCTCCCTCTTATTTCCATTTACAACAGTATCGTTTATAGCTTGACAGACCTTTATAATATTTCTAGGCTTCCAGAGTTTGTTTTTACCTTCTGCACCCGAATTATGTGCTTCCCAGTCAAGTGTCAGATTATATTCATCCAGTATCTCGATAAGTGTTTTTTCCTGACCTCTTCCTATGTACTGTGTGAAATGACCCCAAACGTATGCGCCCGCGCCTGCGGCTATTATCTGGTGGTACTTTTTGTCCTCCCTTTCCTCATAATCATCGGGATCTTTATCCATCCTTTTTTTCCTCAGTTTTTTGAGATGTTCGGTCCAGTCCTTCATTTTTCCGGATGAAAGATCAGGGTTTATCTTGTCCCATATCTCCCTTATTTTTTCCTCTTCAGAAAAAGGCATCCACCATGGAAGTATGTACCAGTAAATCGTGGATTCTCTATTTAGATGATCCTCGAAATAACCCCCTCTAAAGTTTATGATGTCTCTAAAGGTCACCTCTCCCCAGCTCATACTTTTGAAAGGCTCTCTGTTCCTTACTCCATCCTCCTTTCCTCCAATATAATTGTCAGTTCTACCCAGCCTGGCAAGTATGGCTTTTTTTATCTCCTGCTTAACTTTGTCAACTATCTTGTCCATCTCTTTCTGGTATCTGCTCTGGTCGGTCAGGTCTTTTTTCCTCTCCCAGATCTCTTTGGGTATGAATTCACTCCACCTAGAATTCCTGTAGTGCTCAGGGTTGAACCTGGGTATGTTTCTTGCTATGGATGAACCTTCCCTGTGATTCTTTAATTCATCTATTTCCTCAGGTATGTCGACTGAAACACCTGCTATGTTCCTTATAGCGCTCTGTCTAAGCATTTCTCCTCCATCCCTTCCGTATTTATAATTCTTTATATAATTCTCTTTCTCATC
>JALDAH010000033.1 GCA_022729275.1 Candidatus Nanoanaerosalina archaeon | reverse complement strand
AACCATATATAAAGAAGTTTATGGTCCAGTATTTTATCTTTTTTCGATTTCGGAGACAATGAACATACCTCCCTTTTCCTAATCAAAAATCCACAGAATCGGTTAAACAGTTGGAAAAACCGCCTAAAAATATTAAATGATTCCAGGAGGATTTATGCATAGCCTTTTAATTTCCACTGATTTCAGCTGCAGTATCACTCAAAAACCTTGTAACGGAAAACGGAGAGCACATAGATAATTATCCATGTAAGGTTGGTTATCTCGCCCAGAGGTGTTAAAATTGACCCTCCGATATTGTGAAATATTCCAGCAAGTCCCATAAGGACTATCCCTGTTCCAAGTATCAAGAACTTCTTTCTGTCTTCTCCAGTATTGCTGAAACCAAAAATCAGGTTGAGAATACCCATGATCATAAGACCGCCTGAGAAACCAGCACCTATGATTATGGAAGTTATGCTTCCTGGTCCAAGAAGGACTTCGCTGTTTTCTATCACTATCTCAGGCATCTCATACAGTCCAAAACCTACTATAAGGAAACCGTAGATTACGAAAATCCAGAAATATTTTAATAGAGCAGGGTTGTAAATCCTGCTTGTGGTTTTCCATAGATATCCTATTGCAAGAGCGCCAAAAAAGTGGGACAACGGATAGCCAATTGTTAGCAATAATTCACTTCCAAGAATATAGCCTAATATGCCTACGATAGCAAAAGGGATAAAAAATCCCAGTCCCCAAAAAAGAAAAAATCTTGAAAAATCCTTGAACAAATCTATTTCGATATCTTTGTTTTTCTTCCATATGGCCAGTCCTATGGCTGTTATGATCAATCCCCAGAAAATATGGCTCAAGTAAAGTGGAGGTGCAAAAACCATAATTCTATTTAACAATGTCTAGTATAAAAATGTGACCTAATAAGATATATCCAAAAAAGATATTATTTATAAACAATCAGTATGAAAAATTAATTGAGATGCTCCAATGACAGATTACAGAGAACTGATAGAAAAAACTATAGAAAGAGAAATAGGTGTTTTGGGTAGAGACAGAGCTATAAAGGTAGCACAAGATACAAAAGGGATAAAAGTAAAAGATGATGGAACTGTGGATAACTATGTTGGGGACGGTAAAGAACAACTGGGGAGAGTTATAGAAGCCTATGCTGACATTGCATCAGTAGCAAGGTTGATCATAAAAAAAGAGTTAAAGCCGTTTTTCCAAGAGAATTCAGATCTCGAAAAACCCGATGTTTTGAAATAAAAAAAACTTGGTTCTCATTAGTCCAAAAAATAAGGATCGATATTTCGCACCATCAATATATGTCTCCAAATATCGATCTGAAAATTATCCTTTTATAACAACTCATTTAGGTATTTCTATATTTGTAAAGTCAATAATATCCTACCACAAAACCTGTAAAGATACCAGTAACAACATCAAAAATGCCCCGACAAGCACAACGTATGAAGCCCATCTAGGGTGTTCTCTTTCATTCAAATTACCTTTGTATAAGTTGTATAGAGAAACAATAACCACAAAGCTTCCTACTAATAGGTTGAAAGTTGAGAGCCATACCACCATATCTCCTAAAATGGTATTGGCTATTATGGCCAGACCAAAGATTACGAAAGAAAAGTTGAACAGAAAACTGTCATCCTTGAAATCGATCTCCATGAAATGCGGCCTCCGGGAGTTGAACCCGGGTCGCCGGCTTGGAAGGCCGGAGTCTTAGCCACTGGACCAAGGCCGCACAGGTTAACTAACAAAAAAATTAGTGGAACAATTCTTTTTAACAGTTTCGCATTTAAAATTACAGAAAATCTTTTGATACTCACCTGTTGTTTGTCGGGCTCCTTTCAAGTTCTCTCAGTCTTCTTCTAGTATCATCAATTCCTCTTATGAGATTATCTATGATTTCTTCGGGAAAATCTATGTAACCTGTCTCGTCTTTGATTACAATGTTACCGTCCTTTAGACCTACTTTGTAACAGTTCCAGTCATTTTTCCCAGCCTTTATCTCCTTTATAATCTCTTCCATACATAAAATGAACAGACTTATTTCTTTATATCTAACGGTTCATCCAATGTAATTCTTGTAGAAATGGAAAACTTCCTTGTTGACTATCATTTCATGGTGGTCGTGATCTCCCACATAAACATTTCTGGCAGAACTGTTCAGAACCACAAGATTTTCTGGAAGCTTCGATCTCCAGTCCTGGAAAAACACGTGATCAAAATTGCTCCACACCGCAGTATAGTTAACGTTCTCCGGTAGTGCTTTATGGTTAAGCTTGCACAGTAATTCGCTTCCAGGAATCATTTCTCTACCCGCTGGAGTCATGAACCCTATATAGGCCATGTGAGTTCCTTGATGTGGTGTTGCAATAGTCACCAGATCATCGACTTTTTTATCTCCTCCTCTCTCCTCTATGTACCATCTAGAAACCAGACCTCCAAGAGAATGAGCTATGATATCAACTTCTCCGTCAATTTTTTCCAAAAAATCTTTTAATTTTTCCGCATATTCCTTTATAGACCCTATCGATGTCCCCGGTACTTTTATCTTTCCTTTGTCCATGAAAGGAGGTTTTACACCCATCGAAAAATCTATGGGTTTAATAACAACTTCAGAATCTTCCTCCCTCAAAAATCTTTTAAGAACTCCCCACCAGGGCATTCTAGGAGTATCTCCGAATCCTGGTACTATAACGATGGTGTCACCAAACCTCTTTTCTCTTTTATCTGACACTATAGGTTCACTGAATAACTAGATAGATCTACACAAATAATAATTTTGTCTACACCGGAAGGGTTTAAAAAAAATTGTTGTCAAACAGTTAACAGCGACATGGTCTTCGAAAACCTAAAAGATTCGATAAAGGAATTCACCGGTCTGGCAGTTGCGGACAAAGAAGCAGTCAACAAACTGGTCAAAAACATTCAGAGAGATCTCATAAGGGCTGACGTGGACATAGGTCTTGTGAAAAATTTAAGCGAAACTATTAAAGAAAGAGCGCTTAAACAAGATCTTCCAAAGGGTTTGACAAGGAAGGAACACGTATTAAATATTGTTTACGAGGAGCTTTCATCGATACTAGGGGATGAAAAGGCCAGTATAGATATAAACCCGAAAAAGATTTTGATGATCGGTCTTTTCGGAGCAGGAAAGACCACAACTTCGGCCAAACTAGCTGATTTCTACAGGAAGAGAGGTCTGAAATCCGGTCTTATAGCAGCAGACGTTCACAGACCAGCAGCTTATGAACAACTTCAGCAGAACGCCGAGAAATCAGGTGCGGAGTTCTACGGAGAAAAAAACAGTAAAAACGCTGGTAAAATAGTTAAAAAAGGTCTAAAAGCTCTTTCAGACTGTGATGTCATAATTACTGACTCCGCTGGAAGAGACTCAATGAACAAGGAACTGGAAAAAGAACTGAAATCGATAGAAAAACATTTCAAACCCGATGAAACCCTGCTTGTTGTACCAGCAGATATAGGGCAGTCAGCAAAGGAACAAGCAGAAACTTTCAATAAAGCTGTCGGCATAGACGGAGTGATAGTTACCAAAATGGATTCATCGGCAAAAGGAGGAGGAGCCCTTAGTAGCTGTGCAGCTGCAAATACTGAGATAAAATTTATAGGTACCGGTGAAGGGATAGGAGATCTTGAAATTTACGATCCTGAGAGTTTCGTGTCAGATCTTCTGGGAGTACCAGATCTATCAAAGCTACTGGAGAAAGCAAGAGAATCAATAGATGAGGAGAAAGCAAAACAGATTCTTGAAGGGGATTTTACCCTGAAAGATTTTTACGAGCAGATGGAGCAGATGTCAAGCATGGGAGGTTTCGACAAAATAATCGACAAACTACCTTTCGGCAACAAGCTTCCCGACAACGTCATGGACATGCAGGAAAAACAGCTGAAAAAATACAGGCACATAATGGACTCGATGACAGAACAAGAGATGAAAGATCCTAAACTCATAAACTCCAGCAGGGCAGAAAGAATTTCTGATGGCTCCGGTACAGAAAAAAAAGAGGTCAGACAGATGATCAAACAGTACCGTCAGGCAAAGAACATGATGGACAAGTTCTCAGGTAAGAACATGAGAAGAGGTAACATGAAAAAAATGATGAGACAGTTCGGCATGCGCTGATACAACTAAAATACTTCTTTCGACATTTTGAAAGCAAAGTATCCACCAAAAACCATTATGAAACCATAAGTAGATATTCTGTAGAGCAATACGGAAGCAGAAGATACTGAAAGTGGTATGTTAGCTATAAAAACTAAAAGTATTGACATTATGAGTTGTTGGCTTCCAAGTCCTCCTGGTAATGGAAGGAAAAATCCAAGTCCCGCCATTGGAACGAGAAAAAAGACAACCAATAATTCTGGTCTGAAACCCAGTGCGGTGATAAATGCAAAGAGCGAAAGTACATCTAACACCCTAGAGATATGTGATATAAAAACAGCCTCGGAAACCGTTCTCTTGTTGGAAAAAGCGAACTCTATGGAATCATAAAACCTCTCCACTTTTTTCGGCACATCTCCTCTTTCCTCAATCTTCAGTTCATCCCATTTAAGAGTGACAAAATTAATGAATGAAAGAAGCATTTTTCTTGCGAAAACCGCTATGTCCTTAACAAAATCCTTCAGATGCCAAGTACCTATGAAAAATAGAACCACCACTATCGAAGGAATAAGTATGAAGACTGAGAGAAGCGAAAGGATAGGCCTAGTAGGAAAAATCACAAGGAAATAACCAAGTCCTAGGACTGATAAGGTTAAGAAAGGTATGTATATTATTATGTCAGCAGAGAAAATAGCTCCAAGCTTTTTTTCGTAGTTCAAATCGTATTTTTTGCTGAGGAGATATGCTATAAAAGGTTCTCCTCCTGCCAGACCAAGAGGAGTGATTCCGTTGGCGAAGGCACCTGTGTAATAATGCTTGAAAACTTCTATCAAACTATATTCATAACCGAACTCATCAAAAACAACTTTCCATATAAAACCTCTGGTGAAAGTTGCCAGTATCCCTCCAAGAAAACCCAGGAATAACAGGGAAGGTGTGGCTCCTCTTATAGCGGTTATAACATCTCCCCAGCCAACAAAAGTTATGAAGAGCAACAGAATTCCTAGACCCAGAAAGAGATTTAGGATTATCTTTTTTATGGACTCTTTCATGTATCACACCATAAAAAGAACTAGGTGAAATCGGCTGAAACCGAATGAGACTCTTCTCTCAGCCTTCTGCCATCTATTTCATATACAAGTTTCGCCTCCGGCAGATTTATCGATCCTTCGACCCTTATCCTTGGTTTGATGTTGTAAACAAAAATCCTTTCTTCGCTTGGTTCCATCTCACTAACGTTCCACTGTATCCTTGTACCTTCATCATTTTTCTGAATCCTGTCGGGATTCTTAGAGTCGAACTTGTTAACAAGAGAAGCTATGCCCGGGACAAAGTCCTCGACCCTCACATTTTCAACCCTTCTACCTGTGTTGTTCCTTATCCTTACATTAACACTTACGGATCTCTCTCCCCTCTTAACAAACTTGACAACAGAAACACTGTGCAGCTGCTTGTAAACTATCAGGGAAACAACCCCCACAATCATAAGCACTATTACAGCCGACCAGTAGTTAGTCGAATAGCTTATATAGGCCATGTTATTCCTATCAAGATCATTGACCTCCCAGTAAAGTTTTTTCTCTCCATCGAGGTCATCAACAAAATCAGGTTCTCTTTCAAAGGTAATGAACGGCATTTCATACCATGTAACCGTTGAACTCAAGTTCTCAGATCTAAGGATAGTATTGCCTGTATTCAGTATGGTCAAGTTCTTCCTCTCCCAGAGTAATCCATCTTCATCTACAACATCCTTGCTGTATCTCTCGAACTCGTTCACCCGAACGGTTCCACTCTTGTCACCTATAACCTCTCCAGTATCGAAATCCTTAACTTCCACCAGTAAGTTGTAATCTCCTGCATCATAATCAGTTATATCAAAGGAGGTTGAAACTGTGGTATCATCTCCAGAATCAAGATCAGAGACGGATTCGGTTATTGTTTCACTTCCTAGTTTGAAATCTACTTCAAAAGTATTAGCATCATAATCCTCCTGAACAACGTTTCTGAAAGTTATACCAAGTTCAACAGGTTCATCAGGATCATAAGATGACTTAGGGGATTTAAAGTCAGTTATGAGGATAACCTCCTCCCTCCTTATTCTAAAAGTCACAAGTTCTGAATACTTGTTACTGGGATTTTCAGCAGGATAAACATATACTTCAGGTCCTCTGTTACCCGCAACAACATCATCATCTTCACTTAACTCAACATAAAGGCTGGAAACATGGGATTCATTAGGCTCTATCCTTACAAAAGAATTGTCCAGAAAATACCACGAAGAATCCGTGGCTGTTCCAGTATTGTACCCTATCGAAAATGTTTTGCTCTGATTAAAATTGCTTGTAACATTTATTCGAAACTCCCCTACATCGCCTCTGGTAGGATAAATCTCGGTTTGAACTCTTTCTATATCCACTTCAAAGCCTTCTTGAGCAGCTGCATTAACAAAAAACAAAAACAAAAAGGACAGAATCAACAGGATTTTTCGGTACTTTTCCATAGTTAAAAAATAAACATGCAAGTTAATAAATCTAAAGGAAAGCCCTCAGCCCTCCAACAATAGGAGGCATGACAGCAACCATACTAATAATAAGAAACAAATAGGCCTTTTTAAAATATTTAAAACTTGACGAGCCTTCAAAAAATAAAATTTGGTTCCAAAATCTTTTTTAATAATTTCTAACACAGTTATAGCTATTAATTCATTGATTTAAGTCATCTAAGTGTTAAACTATTTGATTTAGTTTCCACAAAAGTTTTTAATACTGCTAAACTTAATACTATCTTAATGAGTGAACTAAGAGACAAGATTGTGGAAATTGGGAAAGATTACATAGGTCTTGGTGCAGAAGTTTACCTTGAAAGACAGTGCAAAAGCCATCTAAAGAAAGAACTAAAAGATATAGAAAAAAGCGACTTAGCCAAATTGGCTGAATGGGTGGAAAAAAAGGCGTCCCTTGTTATGGATGAGGATGATGTAACTGATATGTCAAAAGAGATCAAAGAATTGAAGTATGAAAGTTTCTAAAAAAAATAATAAAAAAACAGGATTTTACTCCTGATTTTCTTTTTGTAGGACCTTTATAGTCCTCATCAACCTGTTGAAAGAATCTCCAAGTTCTTCTATCTCATCATCCGTATCTATGTTGATGTCTTCGCTGACTTCTCCTTTACTGATCGATTCAGCTTTATTTTTCAGTTTCATTATAGGCTCTGTGATCTTCTTGGAGAAATAAAAGCTCACAAGTACAGCAAGAATCATGAAAGCTCCAAGCATGATGATGTAGTTTGTCCTTTCCCTGTTAACCTGTTCTGTAATTCCTGAAGAGAGCGATTCATATTCTTGGCTGATCAAGTGATTCATCTCATCCGAATTAGATTCTATGAATTCTTCAATTGTTCTGATCGGTCCTTCAATCTCTTTAACAGGTCTTGCAATTCCTACGCTCCAATCATTATTTCTCATAGGACCATAAGAAACATAGTACTGTTCATCTCCAAAATTCACTACATGTAGGCCTTCACGGTTCTCTACCATATCCGTTGCTACTTCTTGAAGGTCGGGATCTACATCCTCGTCTTCCACTAAATTCATTTCATCAAAGGTATCTCTGCCCATCTCACCAAGTTCGGACTCTTCCTCTTCTATACCCGGATAAACAACTGCTTCACCGTTTTCATCAAGCAGAAATGCGAACCCAGGATCAACCTCAAGAAGATCTTCCTGCATCGTTGAAAGATGTACGTCAAGACCTATAACTCCTAACTCTTCTCCTTCACTATCATAAACAGGTTTAGCTGCTGTAGTGGTTATCCCGTCTGAGGCTGCATCAGCATAAGGCGTAGTCCAATAAATTCCTTCTCCACCTTCAGCTAAAAGATACCACGGTCTTTCAACAGCAGAAAATTCTCCCATCTCTTCCAAAAGTTCATTTATGTTGGTGGAAGTCATAACAACATTGTTTGTTGTTGATATATATGCGAGCCCAACAAAGTCGTTGTTTTTCTCTATCTCTTCGAATATCAAGCTTAACTGACTAAGCTTGTTGATATCCTCCTCGTATATCTCTCTTGCTTCTTCCTCGTTGTAAGGTCCTGCCCAGATACCTGCTTCAATATCCTCATTCAAGTAATTAGGGTCAGCTTCCTCCCAACTTTTGACGACGTAATTTTCCACCATAGAGGTCTTATACTCCACAGATATCAGCATCTCAGAGTAACGGTCGATTTTATCGTTCCGTGTCTGAGTCATCTCTTCTTCAAACATATTCTCAAAATTTTCCCTTGTCTCTGAGGTGATCAACTCTTGCAAATTATCTGACTGATCCTCTGTAACAACCTGAATCTCAGATATAGAATTTAAGACATTCTCTTCTATAGCATTATATGCATTGAAGCTAGAGTAAGATACTAAGATAGCCGGTATTACCACAACTATCAACATTATAATCAAAAACTTATACGTCAATGAAATTCCTTTTCTTTTCATAGCAATCAATTAATTTAACGTTGTAGCGGTATTTAAATCTTAGAACGGGTCAAAAACGGTTTTATAACCATATAAAAAGACGTTTAACGATTGTAAATGTTTAATGTGGTATTATCTTTTTTGACCCTATCAAATCTTTTAGATCAAATAATAGAATAGTATCCGAATATAATGATCGGATTTATGGCAGGTCCCGGATTTGAACCGGGGTCCAGGCGTCCCAAACGCCCGATGATAGTCCACTACACCAACCCGCCGTGAATTCTCCTATTGACTCGACAAGATAAAAAGTATGTCCCAGAGTTTTAAATATTGTGTCAGATCCTAGAGTCCTGAGAATTAGCTAACAAAAAAATTTCTCAAGATCAGAGATGACATCTCCGTTACAGTAAACATTAATGCTTTCAGGATTATTTCTAGAAGAATCAAGAGAAGAGCAGATACTTGAAATCTCTTCAAGACCCTTTATTTCATCTTTAACGAGCACATCAACATTTATGTTTCTTCTCTTGGATTTTGAGGATATGTCCACTATAATATGTTTTACATCCACACCTGTTTCATCGGAGATCAATTTTTCTGCCTTTCTTTCATCAGAAACTCCTACCAATAACTCATCTATCATCGAATAATCAACCTGTCCTCTTTCACCTGTAAGAGGTTTGAAAACCCTTCTTTCATCCAACATCTTGTTTATAAACTTGGCTCTTTCGCAGCCCGTATTTCTCAACCTGTAATTGATATCTACATCATCCATCTCAGCTATTTTTTCCACCGACAAGCCCTCGTACTCCATAAAAATTTCGATAGCTCTACCCATCATTTTCTCGGCTCTAACAACTGCTCTGTGCATATAAACTGTCGGGGTCATCAAATATCTGGCGGTCAATAGTCCTTCCAGTGCAGGCCTGAACTTGTACCTGAAAACAAGTTTTCCTTTTTTGAATTCTGCGGCTCTCATTATCGTCTCATCATCTATAACTCCGTGTGCAACTCCTGAATAATGTGCATCCCTCATCAAATAATCCATCCTGTCCACATCTATGTCTCCAGCTATAAGCTGCCCGAGCTCTCCGTCTCCTTTAATCAACGATACCACTTTTTCCGGGTCAACACCGTGTTTTTCCAGCACGGAGGATATTTCACTGTGTTTTATCTTTTTTACAGAGAAATCCTCGTGTGAAAGACCCTTCTTGGAAAAAACTTTTTCACTGGTATGTGAAAATGGGCCATGACCTATATCGTGAAGCATCGCAGCTGCTTTCAAATTTTTACAAGACATTTCTTCTAGTTCCAAGTACTCAGAGAATTTTCCAGCAAGGTATGTGGTTCCCAAAGAATGTTCAAATCTTGAGTGAGTCGCAGAGGGATAAACAAGATTCGTGAATCCTAATTGTTTT
>JALDAH010000024.1 GCA_022729275.1 Candidatus Nanoanaerosalina archaeon | reverse complement strand
TTCACCGATTTTTTAAGAATACTTTTTGAGATTTTACCGTTAATTAGTTCATTAAAATAGAAGAAATCTAATATTTTGAAATTTCTTTCTATTAATTTCTATAGTATGATCCACCACTAAAACTCCTTCCACTTTTCCTTCTTCTTCCAGATATTCTGAGTTTTTCCTTACGTAGTACATGTATTCGATCAGTTCTTCCAGTCCTTGTTTGAATGTCTGTTTTTTGTCCGTGTACTTGACCTCTCCAACCTCCACCTTCTCAATACCGCCATTTCCATCATAATGTTCGAAGATGATATCAGGTCTTCCGGAGTAAAAGCTCTGTTTATCCTCCACAAACAACTCCTCCTGAACACGTCCTGGAATACATGGTAGTACACGAACTGGTGCACCTGGAAAACAGGAACCACGAGGAAAAGTTCTGGTCAAAGCTGAAACAGGTATACCCGGAATACGAGAAACCATACACCTGGCTGAAAGAAAACAGTCACAGACTTGTTTACTCCAAAAAAGACTATCTAAAGAGGTATTGATTACTCTAGTGAAGTGTATATTATATCATTTTCACTGATCTTATCTAAATTCGAAACATTATTTAAAGTACTTGATATACTATCATTTTCATCAGGATTATATGACTCACTTTCATATGTTACAAACAAATAAGCTCTATTCACACCTGCTTCTTCTTTATACCTTAATAGTTGATTAGTTGCTCTATCAAAATTACTTGAGTTGTCAGCTCTTTTAACTTCAATACCATACATATTACTACTGTTTTTAACGATTAAATCCATTTCTACACCGTCATATCTTCTATTACATTGAACTTCATAATCTTTATCATAAAATTCAATTGCATTTCTTAAACTTTGATATACTTCTCCTTGTATCCATTTTTCTCTAATATTAGAACCTCCCTCTGTAGTTATATTGCCTGAAAATTCCATATTTTCAAGTACTTCCCTTATTAGAACAGTAATAACTTTACTATCGTTTATATTGTTTAAAATATGGTGCATTAGATCTCTATAGGAAAGATCATTATTATTAATTTTACTTTTAAGTGAATTCTTAATTGCTATTATATAATCATTTTCTTCGTCATATTCTTCTCTACTATCAATTCTTTGAGTATACTCCTCCTTTATTTCGTCTAAAGTTTCAGAATTAAATTCATTTATTTCTCTCAATATTTGCAATAATGGCCCTGCTCTTGGCATATTATAAAAATTTAACAAACCTTCATATAAAAGTTTTAAAGAAAGAAATCATTTTTTCTAAATGTCATGTGCTGCAGATGCATTTGTAACCTTCTGAACTCATTCCCTTGACCTGTTCATGTAAAGACTCGGCCAGCTCCTGTATTTTCTCAGCCCTTTTCTCAGTTGGCTTTCCGTATCTGTAGTAGTGTTTTGACCTGTTCTCGCTCCAAATTTGTTTTAAATCGTTCTTGAAATCTTCTCCATATATCCCTGCTTTTTCTCCTTTATCAAGTATTTTCTCATGGTCAAAAATTTTTTCTCCTTCTTCAATAATCCCTTTCTCCAGAAGAATCGCCTGAACAGACCTCTCCATAGCCACAAATGAAGCATCGATAACCAGAGTGTAGTATCCGTTTTCCTCAACCAGTTTTTTAGATGCCTGGAGCAACCTGCAGGCTTTTCTCAACTGCATAATTCCGGAATCATCCGTGTCAAGACCTTTCTCAACTTCTCGTGGATCGGTTGATCTTTTAAATTCTCTCTTAACATCCTCCATAACTCTTTTCATCTTATTGCTAGCCATGGAGCACCTCCTCTTTCAGATCCTCTAGTTTCTTTGTTTTGTAAAGGATTATTCCCTGTGAGAATATCTCCACAAGTTTCTGACTTCTGTTCTTGATGCTTTCAACGTCTTCGACCAGAACTTCGAAACCGTATCTTTCACCGTTTATCTTTTCTTCCTCCAGCTCAGCTACTACATCCGTCATCATTCTTCTCGCCTCCATCAGCCGGTCCTCAACGACCACAAGTACATCGATGTCGCTTTTTCTGTCCGCTTCCCCTCTTGCAACACTGCCGAAAAGCATTATTCCTGCTATGTAGTTCATCTCTTCCATGAGTTTCTGTTTCAATTTTCTGACAGGTTTACGGAACTCTTTCTGCGGAATCGACATCAAGGGGTTTTCAGGCATTTCGAGCCTCTCCTGGTTGATGCTCACCAATTTTCTCCTACCTTCTTCTTTCTTCTCTATAAGATCAAGAGCTTCAAGAGTTTCTATACCTATCTTCAGGCTGCCACCGTCAAAACCTGTTAACCTCGTTAACTCCGACTTAGAGAACTCCTGGAAAGGATTTTTAGACAGCAGTTCAAGGATTTCCGAGACAGCCTTCGACCTGAACACTTTTTCCTCAGGCAGAGGAACATCGATAAAGACTCCACGACCAGACTTTTCTTCATTCATCTATATTTTACATAATATGTAACTATATTTAAAAATATTATCCTTATTTTCATACATTATTTGTATATTTTACATAATTTGTATGTATAAATAAATAGATCAAACTATAGACTCTAAAATTCTAAAAAATTGTACATAGAAAGCCTCTAGTAAAGAATATATAATTATTCAAAACCGTTCTAGAGACCTTAAAAACCCTGAAAAATAATTTTAGAGAGCTTCTAGTCCAATTTTCCTATAATTATTACTAGAAGCTTTGAAACTGTTAAAAACCAACATTAGAAAGCCTCTAATCCTAAAAACCTACTTCACCTCTCTAAATGTCTTCCTGTTTTACTAAAATTGGACTGTATTCCAATTCTGGTAATACCATGGTTGGAACTTACTCCAGTAAAAGTCATTTTCAGTCTTTTCTGAAAACCTAAGAAAACCCAAAAAACCTCCATGAGACATAAAATACAGTACAAAATAACTACTAGACCCTCTAAAACCATTGAAAAATATAAATAGAAAGTCTCTAGTTGGAATATATGAATGATTAAAACAGGACTATAGACCTTAAAAAACCACTGAAAAATCATTTAGAGACCTTCTAGTTTATATTATAATTACTACTAGAAGCTTTGAAAAACTTGAAAATTGATTGTATGGAGGCTCTAAACTTAGAAAAAGGTTGAGTAAAAAAGAGGTTTCCTGCCTCTAGTTCTCATGGAAATATGGTTAACTTTTAAACAAATTTGTAAAAAAACAAGAAAGAAAATTCTGTTTCTTTTACTCTATACATGTTTCAAAATCTTTAGCTGAGTTCCGGAAAGTATTCTTCGATTTCTGTTTCTTCTACGTAGGTTATCGGGTGTCCACTGGGTTTGCTGTTGGAGTATAATCCGTATATTCCATATCTTTCTCTGTTTTCCAATCCTTCTTTGTAGCCTATGAACCCTGTCCAGTTTTCTGTTATTTCACATGGGTCTTTGCTGATTTTTTCTTGATCTTCCAGGTATCTCTGTACGTGTATCCTCGAAACTTTTTTTATACGATTTTCTTCTTCATTGTACCGGTCTTCAGTTTTTTTGTCCATCACAATAAGTTATTACTTTATAGTAACTAATATATAGGTGTTGGTGGTTTTGAGTTAGGTAGATGGACAGAAATACTTGCCAATAACTAATATACTGTCGGCTTTTTGTTCAGTCTCTAGGTCTATAAAAAACTATCTGGATGTGTCCATAGTCCGGTTCTACTGTCTCAATTATTTCCCAGTCCTCTTCTAAATAATTATTTATATAATACAGTTGTCCCAAATTTATTCCTTTATGGATTACGGCGATAACATCTGTTTCTTCTATATCTGATGCGATATTTCGTGTTTCTTGGTCATATATATCTAGGAATCTGGTGTTTTCTGGTATAAACCCAGTACCACGAAGATTCAGAAATCTTTCCTGGTAATTATCCCTGTAGACTGGCCATAAACACTGTACACCTTCTGTTTCTTTCAGGAATATTCTTCCTACTTTTGGGTTTCTGTGTTTTCCTATTTCTTCAAAGGTTTCTTTGTAATCGTTGGAAGGATAGTATCTCAGTTCTCGGTTTAATCGGCCATGGTATGTTTCTTGGTTAACGTATGGAGTGTAGTTGTAAGAGTAAAAAACGAAGTTCAGTATAAAAATCCCTAGAACTATATAGATTATTTTGTTACCGGATAAGATATTTCTGGTTTTCAAGAATTTTAGCAGTTTTGTTGTAGAGAAGCCGGTGATAAAGCCTAGTGGTATGATAATTGGTGTAATGTGTATTGTGGTTGGGAAGTAGAAGAAAGTCGGGTAAATTAGGATCGGTAATATTAACCATAGGAGGGTTAAGATTTTTTCAAAAGATGGCTCCTTATGCGTTTTGTAAATGAAGTATACTAGTGAGTTGATTGTAATTATTATTAGTAAAGGTAGTAACTGTCTGATGTAAAAGGAAGATACACTAAGTATTTCAACTGGTTCTAAAATGATTTGTTGTAAGCAGAGTTTCAGGTTATGGGCGTAACTAGGGTGACATAAAAATTCTAAAAATCTTCTAGGTAGTAGTAAAATGACTAGGGTTGTTATTGAAACGAATAAACTAGCTAAAGCACTTGTTATTTCTAAAAAACTTCTTGTATCTTTTCCTTTTTTTAGGTTCATGAAAATGTATATGGTGGTTATCATAGAAATATAGATAAAGAGGTTTTCCCTAACAAGAACACCTATAACAGATAAAACCAGGAATATTATGGTGTTTCTACTATCTGTAAATCCTTTGGAGTTCAATAGATAGTAAACAATTGCAGGTAACAGGGCAATATCCATGAATTTGTAGACAAAGGTTCTGGAGAACGCTGCTACGATAGGAACCGAGATTACGAAGAAAGTTGATAAGATTCCGGTTTCCCTGTTATAAAGCATTTTTCCAAGTTTATAGGTGTATATTAACATCAACAAAAGGAGGATATGGTTCAGGATCAGGGCTGTGTTTATACCATGGCCAAAGTAATTGAAAAGAAAACCTGATAGCAAAATAAACAAAGGCGGATTTTGAGTGTTTTTATGCCCTGTAAATGACTCCTCTAAAGTTGTTTCGTAAGAATAATGTATATTAGAGGTTTCGTGGAGAAATGTAGTGTAACTGTTATTTGCTATATATATATGTTGTTTATAACAATAAAGAGAAAAAGTACTGCAATAATGATTTTGTCAACGTTTTTATTAAAAAATCCCTTGAGAAGGTCCATAAAAATGAAATTGTGTTAGTTAAAATAAAAAGATTTTATTTTCCCTCTGGATTTTTATGTTGTTTATAATGGAAATTTGTTGCTTTTAAGGCTTCTATTGAACAGAATATCGGTAAGCTTGAGTATTTGCTTGAAAGAGTTTATATTGAACTGATGAAAAAAAGAATTAATCAACTACAGAAAAAATTAATAAGATAAATTTCACAAGAAAGAATTATGGCCAAAAACAAACTGTTTACGGTTTCTTCCTTATTATTTATTATTTTCTTATTCACATCAACAAATGCGGTTTCTCTATCACCTCTTCCTAGAGTTGAGTGCGAGATAAAAGGCGAAATAGTCAACGTTACTTACGAACCCGCTGATCCGCCAACATATTCCAATCGACCTAACCACCCTGACAGATACATCCTAGACATCGATATAGATTATTTAAACCAAACTTTCCCTCATAACATTTCAAGTCTGTCTCAAAACTGCTCACAAAGAATAGAGGGGAGTAGCATAGTAATACCTGACGAAGAAAACGTCGATGAACACGTTTTAACACCAGGAAACAGGATCAACGGTACATTAGAAAGTTTTTTCTTACTCCCTCTAGAAGAATACGATGTAGAAGGAGATGAAAGACATCAACTGAATAAGGATCAGTTAACTCACTTGTTCCGTCTAGAAGAATACGATGTAGAAGGAGATGAAAGAGCACCTGTGGATAAACCAAACCCGATTATATTACATGTGAAATACGCATTCGAGTTAATAGAAACTTTTTTCAACCAACACGTTTTTTAAAAAACACCTGAGCAATTATAGAGAAGAATACTGCTAGAAGCTCTGAAACAGCCAAAATTTAAAGATAAAGAGCCTCTAGTAGAGAATATATGATAATTAATCGGACTAGAGGCCTTGAAAAATTCAAAAAAATAGCTTTATAGAACCTCTAATCAATAAATCTGCCCTTCAAGAGTCTTTTTCCTCTCTAGGGAACCATGGAACGAACTTGCTAGTTCTTTCGGCGTAATTCCTGTATTCCTCGTCTTTCATAAGCTCTTCCTCAAGAAGCGGAACTCCCGAAACCTTTAACAACAAGAAGGTGATCAACAGCGGACTGGCAACCGTCAAAAGAGAGAACAAAGTCCCGGATGCAGAGACAGCTATCAGGAATACTCCCCACCAGACAAGTGATTCACCAAAATAGTTCGGGTGTCTCGTGTACCTCCAGAGACCTGTGTCGAGAACTCCTTCACCTCCTTCCTCCTTGAACTTTTTCAACTGGTGATCACCAACCGTTTCAAAGAAGAAACCTGTGACCCAGACCAGAAGACCCAGAACAAGAACAGGGTATAGTTGGAAAACGTTGAAGCCAGAAAGATTCACGTAGATCACGGGAGAAACCACCACCATAAGTATAGCAGCCTGCAAAAGGTAAACCTTGAAAAAAGAGCTGATGTAGAAATTATCCCATTTATCCCTCATCTCCTGGTACCTGTAATCCTCCTCCGACATCTTCAAAACCCTCTTGCCGAGATGGTAGGAGAGCCTTGTACCCCATACAAGCACAAGAGAGGTGAGCAGCAAAGAGGGATTAAATGAAATCTGTCCTGTTCCAAGGAAAAAAGAAACAACAGCTGCAAGTATAAAGCCCAGTCCCCAGGCTACATCGACGTAGGAGTTATCATCTTTTACCATTGAAAAAATGTAGATAACAATGAAGTTCCCAAGAACTGCTAACAACACATATAACAACAATGGATCGACCATGTGAAACAGGTTCGAGAAAAAAGCTGGGTCCAAAGCCATAAAAAATGCTTTAAAAAAGAGCTATTTAAACATTCTTGAAAACTAGAAAAACAGATAATTCAAAATTCTGACTTACTTTCAATTAATAGGAAAAAACATTGTTATGAAAACTGCCGATCCAAGCAATGAAACAAAAACTGATAATACAAAAACTAACCAGCTCGCTTTTCTCGTCCCACTCTTCCCAGAATTTTTCATCTGCCATACAGAAACCTGTTAAATACTTCTTTATTATACTTCCGTTTATTCACTGGCTTTTCCTTGATCAAAACCATATATTTAAACAATCCAGCGATAAAGAATTAAAACCGAAAACACCCTATATATTCTTAAAGTAAATCCTGTGTTCAAGTCCCCTATCCCTGCAAAAATCCACTATACTGTTCTCTAGTTCCTCCCAGTAACTCTTGTTTTTCTCGTATCTCTGTCTGTAACTTTTTTGATTCACCTGTTCAATTTCTTTCAAAGCTTCTCTTAGATTCGGCCAAGTGGTGTTGTTCAGGTTGAGATCTTCGAACATATAGTAATCCGCATATCCCATTTCCTCCGCTTTTTCAAGAATTTCCTTGAAATCTGTTATCTCCGGTATTATCGGTGAGACAAATAGAAACGTTTCAACACCTTCTTTATTAAGCTCCTCTATCATTTCCAGTCTTTTTTCAGGCGGTGAAGCCCCTGGTTCCAGGTAGTGGGAAATTTCGCTGTCGAGGGTTGAGAGAGATGTACCGACTGTGATGTTATTCAGTTCTTGGAATATATCTTTATCTCTCATGGCTAGATAGGACTTGGTAAGAACTTCTAACTCGGCTCCAGTGTCTTTAAACTTTTTCAATAGTTTCCTTGTAAGTTTCTCATCTGCTTCTACGGGCTGGTAAGGATCTGTTACTGAACTAAACAGCACATTCTTCCCTCTGTAATCCCTTTCCTGAAAAACATCAAGGGCGTTTTCCTTCACCTCTACAAATTCACCCCATTTATTTTCATTGTCTGAGAAGCGTTTCATGAACCTTGCGTAGCAGTAGCTACAACTATGAGTACAGCCCGTGTATGGATTGACAACGTAGTCAGTGCTAGGGAGATCGCTTCTTGTGACTATCCCCTTCACATTTTTTCTGGTGATTTCATGTTCCATCTTAACTCATAAACTTCCTGATTGAACTAAAATTATTGTTAACTTTTCCTGAAAAACCTTCAGGAGTTTTCAGAGATTAGCTTTTGGACAAAACTCTGCTGTTTATCTGATTTCATGAATCTTTCGGCCTCTACTTCTCCCAATTGTTCTTGAAGGTTCTCTGGTCGGACCCATTTTATTTCTTCCAAATCAGATGATGCTTCAGCGTTACCATCCTTTTTCTCACAGAAGTACAGAAGCTGTAAAGAATCTGTCAATCCTCCTTCGTTCGTCCACTGGAATGCTCTAACTTCTATAACATTTTTAACATCTACATCAATACCTGCCTCCTCCTTTATCTCTCTGGCCAGACATTCTTCAGGAGTCTCCCCTTTTTCTAAATGACCTCCTATAATGTGGAACTGGCCTGATACAGGATGTACGTCACTTTCTTCTTTTCTGCCGATGAGAACTTTCCCCGAACTATCAACAATAAGTCCCTTGATAACAACCCTGAATTTATCTCTTTTCAATTTTGATTCCTCTTTAAGTATATTTTCTATCTATCCTTTTAATCTGTTTTTCAAGAACATTTTTTCCCTCCTCTATGCTACCATTGTTTTTTATCGATTTTAACTGTTTTCCGTGGAAATCCGCTATATACCTTGCTACTTCTTCCTCCTTCTCAATGTATCTCTCTATCTCGTCCAGCTTCGGCCAGGACCTGATCTTGTCATCTTCAAGCATTCTTTTTCTCAATGTTTCGGGATTCGTTCTTACTATAAGGAACTCGTCGTACCATTCGTTTTCCATAATCTCTTGAAACCTGTAATCCCCTTTTTCATCGGGAAATGTAAAGTGACTGTCAAGTAAAAGATTCACAATTTCTGAGTAAACCTCCTCGTATAGTTCTTCTAGCATAGGCTCTTTTTGGGAAAAATTAAGTTCGTTGAGACTCTTTTTTTCTATGTCGTGGTATCGGCAAATCTCCTCAGTATCTTCAAGTATACTATAATTCTCGATTTGAATTTTTTCTAACAAAGTGGACTTGCCAGAACCTCTAACCCCTCCAACAAAAATTCTTGGCATTTCTAACACCCAAAAAATGTGGTAGAGGAGACCCTATTCAAGGGTTCCTCCGTGGTAAATCCTTTCGTAGATTTTATCTCCATCAAGTTTGATTACTTCATACCCTGTGAAATCCTCTATATCACCTTTAAATTCGTTTAAGTACTTTAAATCTTCTTTTTCATAATTTTCTGGCCCTCTATAAGGATTATCAATAGGTAAATTACTCAAAGCTTCTTTCAGGAATTCAAAAACATCTTTAGCCATGTCCTCATATCCTTCCATCATTCCTCCTCTGTAATTCATTCCCCAAATCGGTTCATCCCTATACCAAACTACTTCCTCCCCTATATCTCTGACACCACCAAAAAAACTATCTCTATATCTGTAATCATCTCTAGAGTACTCAAAGTCTTTTGAATTTTTCCGAGAGCTTTCAACAGGTTCCGAACCTGCTGCAAATGTTTTTTCTTTCGCTTCTTTTATGAAACCTTTAAGTTCTTCAAGATTTTTTCCTTCCATTTTTTCCACCTCTCAGCATACTTATTTTTAAACTAAATCAGGCATAAAGAGGATCTTCTTTAAATAAATCATCAATACTCTGCCCGTTTTCAATAAATGAGAATATCTTACAGTGCCCATAATTATTATCAAGTTTTTTATAAAGATTTTGAACCTTATCCTTCTTGTAAATTTCTTCAATACTTTCCTCAGGCAGTTTACCTAAAACAAGTTCTTCAGATAGAGGTTCACCGTTTAAACCATAGGCCCAAGGACTGGCAAGGACTCTGCCTCCAGGTGTCAATCCAATAGAACCTTTAATCATATCACAAGGGTTATCAGAACTCTTGTCGTCAATCTCAATATATTTCAAAGCACACTGCAGTCTAATATCTACTGAACCATCCTCGACATCCCTGTAGGTTTTTATCGCTTTTCTGTAATCAGGAGGCGAAATTCCTTTATTGATATTCCGTCCAACAGGAAACAACTTCATCAGGAGTATCTCGTCTATTTTCTCCTCTCTGAGGTTCCTATATATGTTTTCCACGTTTTCTCTAGAGGAGTTCTCTCTGGTCAATGGAAGCTGAGCAGTGGTTTTGACTCCTCTATCGGAGAACCTTGAAGCTATCTTGAGATTTGGTTGATTGTAACCCCTGGGTCTATTATCATAATCCGTTCCATCGAAGTCATATGTAAATCCCAAAACATCTATGCTCTCACTCAGTTTATCGATCTCCCACTTTGAAATGCTCGGACCAATATCCGTAACAGATATCTCGCCTCTAATATTATCTGAAGCTTTTCTTATCAAATTAAAGTTCTCTTCACTTATCAACGGACTTCCACCAGAAAAATCGATATCAACATTGTATCTGGATAGTTCTTCAAGAGTTTCCAACTTTTGCCTGTAGGTCAACTCCTTACCATTCTCTTTCATATACTTCAAGCTTTCATCGATGAGGCTGTTTCCGTTTTCAGGCAATTTAATTTCATCTTCTAAACCATTAAAATGAAGTTTCCTGTCTCTTTCATCCACATTGTAAGCATCCACACAACAAAATCCACAGTCCATCCTACAAAGGTATGTTATATTCCATATAATGTCGATTCTTCCAAGTCTCCCATCAAAAAAATCTTCCTCCTTCTCATAAGACTTGTTTTTCATAAAATTCCTCCTTCTCCTTTCTAGAAATTTCAAGTGTTTGTTCTCTTCTTAGACCCTATCAGGATTAAATGCTCTATACTAAAATTTACTGAAGCTTTCAGAAAATATCTGAAGCGATTTTTCGATAGATAGAAAAATCTTCAAATAAATTATACAACTATCGGATATGCCTGAAAAATTATCTTTGGAAAAAATCAACGGAGTATTAGAAGATATTTACAGTGAAGAGAAAGTTGAGATACTCGAGCGGAGCTTCGGAGCCGTAAACTCAACATATATATTCGGAGTTGAAGAAAAAAAAAACGGGTTTTGAAGATTTCTGACTGGAAGTTCTCCTCAAAATATGTGAAAAAATCATTATATGAATAAATCAAAACTCAAAAAAATACCTCTCGGAAAAATATTTTTTTATACAGGGAAAAATATTTTTAGTTTATGGTTGGAAAAACAAAGCTTGAAGTCAAGTACTACAACATTAAACAATTAATCTTAGGAACAATCTTTTTAGTGTTAGGTGGTGTGATCAGCTATTTTATGATATTAGAGCATTCTCTCACATCCTTTGAAACATTGATAGGATTATTTTTTGCGGTAGTAGGTATTATTGTCATAGTTTTATGGAATAAAATTGAGTGTTACTTCGACAAGAACAGTAACTTGTTCGAGTATAAATCTTTCTCATTCATCCGGGGCAGCGAAGACATGACTCATAAGCTGGACAAGATAGAAAAAGTAATCTACTCTGAAAGGATGAGAAGATCCGGTAAAGGCAGAACAAAACTTCGAAGGGTTGCAATGGTTGAAATGGAAAACGGTATTACATACCCTTTCCATAAAAGCTCTGGCAGGATGATGAATGTCTTTAGAAACAGAACGATGAAAAAAGCTCAGGAAGTAGCAGAATTTCTGGATGTAGAGCTAGATAAACAGGGATTCTCACCAGGACAGGCGATAAACAAGATAACAGACATGATAGGAGGGGGTAGTTAAATTACACCTCTCAGATATCTTTAATTTCCTATATTTCTAAGATAATTTGAGATAGATGTACTGATCTTTATATCACCATTTTCCAAAAAAAATATTTTAAAACCTGTTGATGGAAAATTTATGGATAAAAAGTTCTAAAAATCCAAAACGTAGCCAGTCATCTTTATCTTCTTCGGGCGGTAAGACTCCGTGCTTTAGCTCGGTCAATTCTTTAAGCTCGATTAACTTCTTTTTCTCAAAGTTGTAATCAGAGCTGTGTACATATACGAGGTAGATAAAAGCCCCTATGATGTTCAAAAACAGAATGAGAACTACCCATATTATCCTTTCTCCTCCCTCCATATCCTTTCTTAAAAAGAAAAGATCTTATAAAGCA
>JALDAH010000036.1 GCA_022729275.1 Candidatus Nanoanaerosalina archaeon | reverse complement strand
TTCAACATCAGCCCATGCACCCCTGTACTGTTCAAGCCTGTCAAAATTGATTTTTTCGCTTCCGTTTATCTTCTCAAAAGCTAATGAGTCGATACCAGAAGCTTCAAACATCACTATCCATTCATCCCCAACTTCAGATTCAGTTATTCTAAAGTCTGAATATCCTCCTACAACCCTAAAACTCCTTGTAGAAAGATCAGTATTAAATAACATCTTTCCTTCATCATGGACAGCATCGTCTATAGCATAACTACGAGATCTCGAAGCTGTGCTCATACCATCTCCAAGAGTAGCGAATCCGCCTCCAGAAGTGGAAACCACTTCTTCAACAGAAACATAGTCTATTTCATCAGGTAATTCTACTTCAACCAACACATCTTCAAGGTGAACCTCGCTTATAACATCGAACTCCTTAAGATATCTTTCTCCATCATCTCTAACTTTAGTAACCTCTTTTCTAGGTGGAGGAGTTTCATATGTAACAACATAACTTCTTCCTTCTTCCAGTTTTTCAAGATCGAACTCCAAAGCGTTTTCAGAAAATTCCAAAAACTCTTCATCGGTCTTTAATCTTGCGACCTCCGGAAGCTCTTTTCTAAGTAAAGGTTTTTTTCCGACCCTTTCAACAGGTATATCCGCTATATTAAGTTCTAAAGTCCATTCAACAGGTTCTCCAACTTTTGCATATCCTTGAGTTTTATCAAAAGAATGCCACTCCTCAATTTCAACGTAAAACACTTCACTTACAGGTTCGTACCTTTCATCACCCTCAAATTCTATCGCTAATTCATACTCTCCTGCATCCAGATCTTCAGGGACCACAAATTCCTTGGAAAATGTTCCATTGACACCTGTATCAACCTGTCCGGACAGTATCTCAGAATCTATAGATATATTTTTATCCTGCAATCCTTTCTTCTTGGAACTCAGATTTCCTTTTAAAACATAACTCTCTTCCTTGTAAATGCTCCCGAGCTCTTCTTTATCTAGAAACGTCTCCAGTCCTTCAACCTCTATTTTTTTGCCAATGTCTCTTGTATATGTGTGATTGTCCTCTTCGACTCTTATTTCTTCTAAGTAATACGTTCCTCTTTCGAGGTATTCGCTTATGCGGTAAGTATCATTTAACTCTTCAAAATCTTTTTCTTCACCTTCCAATATTATTGTGGGATTTTTTCCAAAATCTTCTCTTATAGAAAGATTCATTTCGGCCTTCTCAACCACCGAAATGTTTTCCGTATATTCGAATTCATCTATGAATCCAGGTTGTATACTAACGTTTTTTGTGATACTTTCAACAAACTTCTCTCCGCAAACATCTTCTTCGGTATAAAATTTGAATTCATGAGTACCCTGAGGTAATGGCCCTGTTGAGATGTTTTTATAATCTTCTTGATATAACTCTATGGTTTTGTTTAGTTCTTCTGATTCTACAAAAACTTCCCTGGAACTGTTAGAACCATTGATAGAACCATTGAATAATACTTCATTAAGTTCAACTTTTTTGGAAACATCTATATCGATAGATGGTCTCTCCTCTACAGTGATAGTTTCTTCATCCTCAGAAGCCTCATATTGTTCAGAACCGTTAAAAACCGCTTTCAGATCATGTTCTCCTGTTTTCAAATCTTCGATTTTAAATGAACTGTATCCTTCCTCACTGGTGTTATACAAGCCGTGCTTTTCACCGTTTAAATACAAATAGACTTCTTCAGAGATGGTATCGTTCTCAGAATAAAGCTCTATAACACCTTCTACTCCATCATCTTCAACAAAACAACTCTCTACATCAATGTATAGATCGCTTGATTTTATCTCGGTTTTATTATCAGTTTCATTCTCTCCTAAATCTTCATCAGTATCGTTTACATCTTCATAATCCGTATCATTGATATCATAATCTTCAGTATCGGAATAGTTTGATTCTGTATTGTTTATTTCGGTTTCGTTTTCTAGGTTACCCTGAGATATAACCGGAATAAAGATTAATAGTATGAATATGACTGCTATCAAAACGCCCAAACCTGTCAACTTTCCTTTTTTTATCATGGTATACCTTCAACTTTTTCGCAGATCATTTGATTGATATTTTTATGAATGAGTTGTAGATTGTTATTTTCAACCCTCCCTCAGTTCCGGATTTTTCCGGATTTCAATCCTAAATATTAATAGCCGTTTTTCCCTAATAAATTTATTAAATAATGGCATTATAAATTTATTAAATAATGGCATTATTAGAACCAATTTATTTTAAAAAACTGATTTTACTGTCGATACTTGTTTTGTTAACATTTAGTGGCAGCGCCGAAGTATTTAGAGACCCATCCATAGAGGGATTACCCCTTTCTAATAACGAAATCAATGTAAGTATTATGAATCGTACTGATGTAGAAAACCCTGTTGTCCGGTACGAGAAATATGGAGAAAACCATTTCGAAGAGTGTGAACTTGACGAAGAACTAAAATGTATCTTAACTCCAGAAAAAGGTGTTTATCGTGTTTACTTCATAGATGAAGATATAGAAGAAAGTCGTTTTCCTTCAGAAGGCTTTATAAACTTTGCATTTGGAGAAGGAAACGATACAATAAGAAACATGGCAGAGGAGTTCACCAAAACAGATCCTACCAATGAGGAGTTCGTAAAAAACAATGAAAGTATTGGGGGTTTCGGTGCTAGTTGCGAACCTTGGGAAAATGACTACACATGCCGTTTCGAACATATGCAATCAGCCATGATCTCTTCTTTTGCCAATGCCTATATAATGACCGTAAATGAAACCTACAAAAATAAAGCATTGAATTTGAACGTTTTGTACGATGGAGATTACAACGGAACACATGTTGAGAGAGTAGATGGTCATATGGCCACATGCGAAATTTATGAAGGAGATTTTAACTGTGAAAACGAGTCTGATCAGCAAAAGGAAGAAGCTGTATCCAGCACTTACAGACAGTACTCCCTGGTTAATTCTCTTCTAACAAGTGGAAGCATGTTGTCAGAACAAGAAATGTTAACTTCTGGAGAGAACTACAGTTTAGGCCAACCCGAAAATATGAGAGTGTGGGAAGAAGATCTAAGGGCAGAAAACCTGGAAAAACAGGGAAAAGCATTGACAGGTTTTTGGGAGGCTTATATCAGAACTGGGAACAAAACATTCAGAGAAAAGGCTTTGGACATAGCTGAAGAATCACTAAAGTTTTTGGAAGAAACTAAAAACGTATCAAAACCTTTTTCTTTAGTCGAAGGATTTTCAAAAACTTATTCTTTAACAGAAAACACCACTTTTTATGACAAGGCAATAGAACTGACAGGAGAAATAGGATATAAATGCATTGAAGAAAATGGGAATTCCTCCTGTGGCATAACAAACCACACAAGAGCATTAAAATCGTTTTTAAACAGTTATAAATACACCAATAATCCTTATTTTCTGAGGTTATCCAAAGATCTAATCGAAACAGAGTTTTATGATTTGTGTAATCCATGGGAAAACAACTTCGAATGTCCCAGGGCTCATATGCAGGGTAAAATGGGAGAAAGTTTCTGGATGTATCATCGTATGTTCAGGTCGGATGGTTCATTAAGTTCCTACGAATTTACAGGAGATTTCAAATCAGGCAGCTCTCATGAAATCATACTCGATATAGACGGTTTTATGGAGACTTCCATGGAATTAAGGGCAGGTAAAGATTCATGGAACTATTTTGAAATCCCTAGGGACAATAAAATAATTCTTGGAAGGGATGATCTATTAAGGCAAACCGTATACAGCTATAAATTCATTGATGGTGAAAAAGAGTTCCCTGTAAACGGTAGCTTCAAAAGAATCCTTATGCACGGTGACGATGATATTCTCTCAAATGCTGAAGAAATGTCAGAGTTCGGTGTCAACTATTCAGAAGAAGAAAATTATTCGTTCGGAGAAGAAGATTATAAAGCAAAAATGGTCAAAGGTTTCTCAAAAGCTGAAAAAATAAACGGAGAAGAGGAATATGTCGACCTGTTAATTGAGCTTTCAAATGCTGAAATAGGTAGACCTGGTTCTCCATGTGACCATACTGGAGGAGATTTCGACTGTGATACTAGTGGAACTTTTTCAGGTAATGGAAGTTATTTCCAGGGATTGATGATAGGTTCTATGTGGAATTCTTACAGGCAGACCCAAGATCCTCAAATCAGAGAAATCGCTTTAAATTATACCGAAGGTTCTGCTGATGACTGTGATGTGTGGGATCATGAGTTTGAATGTGAGTCTGAAAGAGGGCAGGGATACTTAATAAAAGGTTATTTGGACGCATACAAAAACACTAACAACCAGACATATCTTGAAATAGCTGAAAACCTTGCAGAAGCCGTCACAGAGATAAATAACTCTGTTTTGGCTGAAAGCATGTGGAAGATATCAGGAATAACTAACAAAAGCAGTTATAAAGATTTAGCTGAACAAAACACGTTTAAACTCCTTGAATCCTGTCTAAATTCCAATAACTCCTGTAATCCTATTGAAATCAACAATGCTTTCCAGTTAGGGTTGGAAGCTTACAGGCAGACCGTTGATGATGACTACCTGCATAAAAGCATGGAAGTTTCAAAGGCGAACAACAATGTTGAAGGATTCGATGTGTGGGAAGAAGATTATGAAACCGATAATCCAGAGTATATTGGTTCCACAATTGAGTTGGCTTGGGGTACACAAGTCCATTCAAAAGTGGATCTTGGCGGAGATCTAACGGTCAACGTTTCTTCAAAAGAAATTGAACCAGGTGATGAGATAACCATGAATTGTGAAGTTGAAAACACAGTTTCGGACGGTTCAATACTCATAGCTCCTAACCTAACAGCTGTCATCGATGGTTTTTCTACAGATAAAAATCTCACTTATAGTTCTGAGGAAGACCTTGAATACGAAGATTCGATAAACAGTACTTGGAAATTGAGTTCAGAGGATATAGGCGAATATGAGATAGGTTGTATCGGAGAATCGGAAAACGACTGGGCTGATATTAAAACTGTTGAAGTAACAGTTGAGGAGGAAGAAGAACCGGAAACCGGAAACGGCGGGATTGGAGGAACACCAGCTCCCTCACCGGACCCCGATCCTGAATTCGAGGTTCTCTACAAAAATTATTCTTTAAACAGAAGTCAAGAGGAAATATACAGTTCAATAAACGAGAGAGCAGGTCTCAATGTATCAATAACCGGTATTATTGAAACAGAAGATATCAAGACAGAGTTATCATACACCGATCAAAATAAAGAATGTATAAGCGGTGTAAGAAGTTACGATGAAGAAACAAGTAAATCATGGCTGAACATCTCTTACGAGTGTCAAGAGTACCTTGAAAAAATCGTTATATATGATGAGATACCTCTAAACCATACTTCTTTTGAAATAACTCACAAAGACGGAAATAAAATTTTCCTTAGCACTAATCCTTCAGAATTGGTTTTCACCAATAAAAACTATACAAGGGGAGAGATCAGCATACTATACGAATTCGAAGAAGGTCTAGAATTCAATGATTTAGATGAACCTATAGTATTGATGAAAGAACATAAAGAAGGATTAGTGTTAGAAGAACCTGAAAAAGCGGATATAAGTTTCAATAAACCTGAAGAACTTTCTAATTATACAAAAAGTTTTATCGAGTTTGACACATTAATCAAAAAAACCGAAAATGTGGAATGCGAACTTAAAATGAATAATGATATAATATATAGTGACCTTGGTTCTTTTGAAAGTTTCAACAGGTCTATTGAACCCGGCTGGAACTACTTCAAGGTTGAATGTACCGACAGAGAAGATTTACATGTATCCAAGTCCTTTTCGGTGTACAGGTTTGAAGAGAAAGAAGATCCTGAAATAGCTTCATTTTTATGGTATATGCTCTTATTCGCAATATTAATTAGCATGTCCGGTTCAGCATATACTAAAAGGAAAAAATTGATATTTAAATACCATAAAAATAAGTTAAAGTTATTAAAAAACCGATTTAAAGTTTATAATAAAAAGGAAGATGTTAAAGGCGCTCTTAAATATTTCGAAAAGATCAGAAAAGAATATGAAAAGATTCATGGAAGATATCCTGATAATGCTTTCTGGGTTGAATTAATAGATGATCTTAGTATCACTTTCCGGCTTTATCTTTTGATGGATATGACATCTAGATATCTTGATATGAATAAAGTAGAATCCGTTTCTGAAAAAATGGAAAATTTAAATGACCTATACAACAGTGTCAAAAATAGAAAGAAAGGTAAAAAAAGTTTTAAACTGATAGAGAAAAAAGCCAAAAAAATAAATAAAAAACTTGCGAAAACAGAAATCTCAAAGAGATTAGAAATATAATATCATCCCCATACAAATATGAAGATGTAAAGAATAGCAAATATAATCAACAATGCCAATACAAATATCATCATATCTATGAGATATCTGTTGTTTTCTTTCCAAAGTATCAAGCTTTTTTTAATAGAATTGGCTTTTTCAGGGACCTTTTCCGCATTCCTCTTGATATCGCCGACTTTTTTCTGTATAACGTTGGGCTCTTTTGGTATAGGCCTAATTTCCTTTCTAAAACATCTTGTACAGTAATGAGGAAGTATTTCTCTCTCGTTATACTGTTCAGAAAACCATCTGTATCCGCAACGGGTACATTCAACGTTTTTATTCATTGGCCTAACCTATCATCAAGTACTTCATACAATTCTTCCATCTCTGAAATATAGGGTCCTTCATCGATGTTTTCAGGGAGGTTATCGTAGTTTCTCACCAAATCAACATAAATTTTTCTGGCTCTCTCAACATCCCCTATCTCTAAGGCTCTCCAGGCATCATCTATCATATCATCTATTCTTGGAGGTATCTCATTTTTAGTTGCGCCTTCTGATACACTCCTAAATTTTGTATTTATTCTATCTTCGAACTCTGCTTTGGAAATTATCTTTTTCTCAAGCTTGGCAACTCTTTCTTCAAGGGCTTTTACACGGTTGGTTTCAATTTTCTCCTCCAGTTCTCCAATTCTTTCTTCCAAAACATTGTTTAAATGTATGAAATCCTCAAAATTATTTTCAAAACTTTCTATATCCACCTTAGAGTCTATCTGGTTATTCAGATAATCCAACCTTTCTCTTAAATCATCCAAAACATCAACCCTATCATCAACAATCTCCTCAATAAGACTTTCAAAGACATCTCTACCAACCTTTTTGTTCAACTCCTCCCTCAAATCATCCAAAGCATCATCAAAACTACTAGCATCAACCTTAGAACCTACCCTACCATCTAAAGAACTCAAACGACCCCTCAACTCATCCAAAGCATCAACCCTATCATCAACAATCTCCTCAATAAGACTTTCAAAGACATCTCTACCAACTTTTTTCTCCAAATCCTCTCTCAACTCATCCAAAGCACCACTACCAACCTTTTTGTTCAAATCATCCTTCAAAACATTCAACTCATCACTAACCTTATCATCCAAATCATCCCTCAACTCATCCAAAGCACCACTACCAACCTTATCCTCCAAATCCTCCCTCAACTCATCCAAAGCACCACTACCAACCTTTTTGTTCAAATCATCCTTCAAAACATTCAACTCATCACTAACCTTATCCTCCAAATCCTCTCTCAACTCATCCAAAGCACCACTACCAACCTTTTTGTTCAAATCATCCCTCAAATCATCCAAAACATCATCAAAACTACTAGCATCAACCTTAGAACCAACCCTATCATCCAAAGAGCTCAAACGACCCCTCAACTCATCCAAAGCATCAACCTCCTCAATAAGACTTTCAAACTCTTTCCTACCAACCTTTTTGTTCAAATCAT
>JALDAH010000081.1 GCA_022729275.1 Candidatus Nanoanaerosalina archaeon | reverse complement strand
TCGGGTTCCTTATGAGTTTCAACGTCTTCAAATCTCAACATTTTTTCCTCTAAGACATAATCAATCTTTTTTTGCCATGTGTGTTCGCATATTCCTTTCCCACAAATTGTTTCCGGTTCCGCAGGGACTTCTTCAAAAGGGTCCTTGACGGTTTCAGGCATCCCGTAGTGGACATATGAGTCCAGTGTTTTGTTCTTCCTTACCTTTGACCTCCAGTAAGCGTTCAGAAAAATAGCGTTGTCCGGATCGAATGTCCAACTGTCTTTCTTGTAGTTGTTAAAGGATTTTCTGTAAGCTGAACCCGTGTAGTATCCGAGTCTTAGAAATCTCTGGACCAGTTCCTGGGTGTAGTGGTAGTATGTTCTCCCGGTGAAACCCAGGAAACCGCTGGAACCGTTTTTTAAAGATTTTTTGTACAGCTGTGAGTTAGGTCTTCCCGCGATGTCAGAGGTGTCAACCATGAAACCATTGAATCCTATTGGCTGGAAGTTTTTTCGGCCGCTGTAAACCTCTTTGTCTCCACTTATTGAGGTTTCATCCGGAAGATGCCAGTGTGTGCCGTTTCCTTCTCCTATGTAAATTGCTTTGGATTGATCCGACAGTTGTTCAAGGTTTTTTTCGGATATCACAGGTCTCTGCATTAGGAAAGCTCTCAAAAATTTTTCTTCGAGAACTCTGTAGCTCCTGTTTTCCTCAAGGCTTTCGACAAAACCGTCGATTTTTTCCTGGTCTACCATAGGTCGGTACTCGAGCCCGGTCATCAAAAGTTTTGTACCGTCTTTTGCTTTATTTATGGCACTGACAACATCTGTAAAGGGTATTTTTTCCGATATTTTCTGGTCTCCGCCAAGAATTGTTTCTTCATCGTCTTCTATGATGTCCAGAGATTTTTCTATAATTTTTGCTGTTTTCTTGGGATCTGTCACTATGTCTTTAAAGAATTTTTCGAACCTTCCCTGCTTCACATATTCAAGAAATTTCGATCCGTCTTCCTTTAGTTTTACAGGGTCAGGAAGTCCTTTTATAGTTGACAGGAGGCTTCTGACCGAGTCCCCTACATCGCTGTAGGATGTCCGGTTTTCCACCAGAAGCTCCACTTCCATGCCCTGGTTTTCAAGCTCTATCATGTTGTTTAGGCCGTAGGTCAGGCCTCCACCGAGGTTGGCAACTATCCCTGGCCGGGTTTCGTGCATGTAACTAGATATAATCATAGCATCGCTTTCTACAACTCCCTGATTTTCCATCATTTTTTGGGCTTTCACAGGGTTTTCTGGTATTCTTCCGTAGTTGACATCTATATATCCGTCATTCAAC
>JALDAH010000072.1 GCA_022729275.1 Candidatus Nanoanaerosalina archaeon | reverse complement strand
GATTATAGATCTAGAAGAACCTGAGAAGATACAGGATTTAGATTTGACGTATCCTCTGATAAAACCCTTCGCCAATGCAAGGATTTTTTGGGATGATAAAGAGGACGAGGTTATTTACAAGGTTGAGGAACCAGAGCTAAACGATAAAGAACATGAGATATTTTTTCGGTTGAAGAGAGGGATGGAGAAAAAAATAGATGTCTCTCTTAGCGAACTTGATTCCACAAGCAAGATTGTGGAGTATCTGGGTTCAAAGATACAAGAGGTAGCACAGGAATTAGGTATTGAAATAACCGAGCAAAGCCTCAAAAAACTGATGTACTTCATATACAGGGATTTCGCGGGTCTTAACGAATTAGAACCTCTTATGCACGATCCATATATAGAAGATATAGGGGTTTCAGGTCTCCATATACCTACTTTTGTCGTTCACAGCAAGTTCGGTTCCGTAAAAACCAGGATGATTTTTGATGAAAAGCAGAAGCTAAAAAACTTGGTAGTTAAACTCGCTGAAAGAGCTGGAAAGTACGTTTCATATGCGCAACCGCTTCTGGATGGCTCACTCCCTGATGGTTCAAGGGTCAATGCTTCACTGACTGAGGACGTAACAACGAAAGGACCGACCATATCGATAAGAAAATTTCAGGAAACTCCATATTCTGCTATAGATCTTATACGTTTTGGAACTGTTGATTATGAAATCATGGCATATTTTTGGTTAACTCTGCAATACGAAAAATCCATACTTATAGCTGGAGGTACAGCAACAGGTAAAACAACTTTTTTAAATTCTGTAGTTACATTTATACCTCCAGAACAAAAAATCGTTTCGATAGAGGATACGAGAGAACTACAGCTTCCTCATGAAAACTGGATACCTTCTGTTTCCAGATCTTCTTTCGGCATAGGTAAAGGAACAGAACAGGACATTGGAATGTATCAGCTTCTGAAGGAATCTTTCAGGCAGAACCCTGACTATGTTGTCGTGGGAGAGGTAAGAGGTAAAGAGGCATCTGTATTGTTCCAGGGAATGTCTTCCGGACACCCTTCTATGGGAACTCTTCACGCATCTTCTCCAAGAGCCGTAGTTAAAAGGTTGACTACACCTCCAATAAATCTTTCTCCATCACTTGTTGAGACACTTGACATAATAGTTATTTCCACAAGGGCAAGACAGTACGGTGAAAACGCAAGAAGGGTTAAAGGAGTCTACGAAATAGAAACAATTACTGATGAAGGATCTCCAAGAACAAACCAGTACATATCTTGGACACCTATTGACGACACGTATTCACTAAGAAACGAGTCAAACATTTTGAACAATATAAGACAGCAGTTCGGATACACACAATCCGAACTGGATCAGGAAATAAAGGACAGGGTCAAAGTACTCAAGTGGATGGACGAAAAAGACATACATGATTTTTCAGAGGTTGCAAAAGTTGTTTCAGAGTACTATAATGACAAAGAAATGGTTCTTGAAGCCGCAGAAGAAGGAAAATCGTTCGAAGAAATAGGTGAAGAAGTGATTGAAGAAGATATTGATATATCTTTGGATCAGGAAGGCTCTGAGTTGATAGAAGATGAAGACGAAATTTTTGATGAAAACCCGTTTGAAGACAAAGAAATCACAGAAAACCCTTTCAGCGAAAAAGACATTATAGAAGAAAATCCGTTCGAAACAGGAGAACCTGTAAAACTGAAAGCAGGAGAAAATCCGTTTGAGTAGCTCTAAACAGTTTCGATACCTTTTTCGGTTATCTCATATTCTTCCCAACCTTCTTTATTGGAAGTCTTTGTCATCCTTGGAACAGAGAAGTAGGATTTGCCATCCTCTCTTTTCATCTTTATCACTCCATCCGCCACATAGTTGAGCGTGGAAAGATCGTGTTCGTCATGAACACCGTCCTCAACAGTTAAGAGGAATATACCGCCATTTGACTTTGTTTTAGCACTTACAACCTGTAAGAACCTCACAGTAGAATTTATATCTGTGAAAAAAGTTAGGCTGGATGCAGAGTCCATTATAACCCTTTTTTGCACACCATTTAAATCTCTTAAAGCGTCGGAAAGAGTCATATTTAATTGATTGAGATCTGAAGGACCCTGAACAGCGTATTTTCCGGATATTTCTTCTCCGAGCTTCCAGGAGTAAACATCCATTATTATGAAGTTATCTTTCCCTTTGAAATCCCAGCCGAAATCCTTAGCATTTTCAACTATTTCTTCAGGCGGATTGTCCATAGCTATAAATAATCCTCCCTGATTGTTTTCTAAACCTTTCGCAATGAACTGCTGGCAGAAAACAGTTTTACCGGTGCCAGGAGGACCTATTAATAAAACCGTTGAGCCTTTAGGTATTCCTCCATCAAGTAGCTCGTCTAGTTTATCGATGCCTGTCGGCTCTCTTTCTTTCATATGTTTCCCTGTTATGTTTGTATAGTTTTAATTTTTATGTGTGTTTGTCTCTTTTTTTCCAAAATTATTTATTAGATGTCTTAAAATTAATTTAACAGATATTTATGCCAGAGGTCGAAAAACTGCCGACAGGGATT
>JALDAH010000082.1 GCA_022729275.1 Candidatus Nanoanaerosalina archaeon | reverse complement strand
TTTTTCTGAATGGTTTCCTACCCTTATATCGTCAATCATAAACAGAACTTCTTCACCGCTGCCATCATAGTCAACAGTCCAGTTGAATCCTTTCTCATCGAGGTCTACATCTGATATGTTTTTACTGTACAGTTTCCACTCTGTCCTTGTTGTATTCTCTATGAAAGTTGAAGGTTCTTCTTCTTTAGCTGAAAATCTGAAACTATGATTTCCATCTCCAATAATATCTTCTGTGTCCACTCTGTAACGGAAGGAAATGAATTCAGGGTCGGAAAAATTTTCCGATTCAAGGTGATAGTAGTTATGAGTTCTTTCTATGGAACTATTGTAATAAAGGAATTTATCACCTCTAAAACCTCCTGATTCATTTAAATCCCAATAATCATGGCTATCCGCATCTTCAAAATCTTGTGTATAATTAGCGTCCAAACTGACATTGAAGACTTCGTCCATCTCAAGTTCTGCACCTTCCCATTCAAGAGAAAAGTTTGTGAGGTCAGCTGAAACGTTGACAGGGTGTTCATGGTAGGTTAATATCTGCGTAGTTCTCCCCACCTCTAACTCTTCGGGCAGCAAAATGTTTGAGACAAGGTTGAAGGAACTTTGTCCGCTTTCAACACTTAAATCCTCATTACTTATGGTAAGGTTCCAATCCACCGTTTCACCAACTTCATAGTCTTCACCTCCATGCCATTTATATTCGATCGTATCATTGTCTTCATCAAAGTTTTCTATCTCAGTCGTTTCCCAGACATCGTCCTTAGTATAACCAAAAAAGGCTTCACCTGAACAACCAGAATTGTTGATACTTAGTGTATTAACTCCTGATACATCGACATGGTCATACTGTTGTTCCAAAGTTTTAATCGAAAAGTATTCAGATCCTAATTCTGAACTGTAAGGACTGTTGAAAGAGCTTCCCTCCCACTCAACTAATCCGGGTTCCGGACAACCTTTTATACTGGTGTTAAAAATTCCATCCACAGAAACCGTGTTTCCACGTCCTCCCTCTATCAAAAGGTTCAGATGTGAAGGTGCATCACCAGAAAACTCCGATTTCTCAAAAAGAATTATTTCAGGTCTAAAATCTATATCTA
>JALDAH010000015.1 GCA_022729275.1 Candidatus Nanoanaerosalina archaeon | reverse complement strand
GGTTCTCATGGTTCTCATGGTAGTCATGGTAGTCATGGTTCTCATGGTTCTCATAGTTCGCATTCTAGTCATGGTTCTCATGGTAGTCATGGTAGTCATTCTTCTCATTCTAGTCATGGTTCTCATGGTTCTCATGGTAGTCATTCTTCGCATTCTAGTCATGGTTCTCATGGTTCTCATGGTAGTCATTCTTCTCATTCTAGTCATGGTTCTCATGGTTCTCATGGTAGTCATGGTAGTCATGGTTCTCATGGTTCTCATAGTTCGCATTCTAGTCATGGTTCTCATGGTAGTCATGGTAGTCATTCTTCTCATTCTAGTCATGGTTCTCATAGTTCGCATTCTAGTCATGGTTCTCATGGTAGTCATGGTTCTCATTCTTCTCATGGTAGTCACTATAGTAACCACGGTTAATTTTTTGGAACTTTTTGTAATGTAAAAAAATTCTTTTACAAAATAACTTACCGAAAGAAATAATATATTAAGAATTTTTATTTTATTTTAAAATGGTCGATATTCAGATTACATATCAATGTAACAACAACTGTTTATCCTGTATTATACCAGAAAAAGTTTATTGTTGTGAAGAGGTTAATAAAGAAAAGATAAGGGGATTGTTGAAAGAAAAAAATTATAGTGTCATAACAATTGGGGGTGGAGAACCATCTATAGATCCTGAATTCTTTGATTTGGTAAATTTTGCTTCTGAAAATAACCCTGATGCTGAAATTAAGATATTGAGCAATGGAAGGTTTTTTTTCTATGAAGAATCAGTTAAAAAACTTTTGGAAATTATTAAAAACATGAATAATATTTTTAGCGTGAATATATCATTATATGGTACTGAAAAGGTTCATGAGAACATTACTAGATCAAAAAATAGTTTTGAACAGACTTTTAAAGGTGTTAAAAACTTAATTGATGCAGGGATTAGATTAAATCTGAGGATTGTTGTAATTAAGCAGAATTACAAGAATCTGACTGGATTAGCTGAGTTGATAGTTGAAGAACTGGATAGTATTGACCGTATCATATTTATATCAGCTAGGTATAAAGGTAAGGCCGAAGATAATATTGAAAAAGTAGGTATAAGCTATGATGAATCCGTAAAACATGTTCAAAAAGCAGTTGATATACTTCAAGAAGATTTTGATGGTTCCATAAGATTATATCATTTCCCAATTTGTGTATTAAATCCTAGCTACCGAGATTTTGCAGAAGGTTTGACTAAAGAGAGTGGAGGAGTAACTTTTCTAGATAGTTGCTTCAAATGTAACTATAAAAGCGATTGTTCAGGCATATGGAGATCTTATTTGGATAAATTCGGTGTAAAAGAGTTTAGACCCTTAGATACTTGATTTTTTAGTTAAACAGGGTTTATTTCATCATCACCGAAAATATTATAATATGTTGACCAAATCATAGGACATTCATATTTTGCACTGCACTCCTCACATTTATCACTGAATTTAAGTTCTTCTTTCTGTTTTGTAACTCCTTTAGCTTTATCCCAGTGTTTTTTAGGTATCGTACAAAGAGGAAAATGAAACATACGTACATTTAAACCGTTTTTTTCCATTATTTCTGCTGCATCCACTGCATAATTGTTTGATTCCGACAACTTAACTTTTATTTTTTCTATATTCTTTATAGCATTTCCAGTATATTTCATGTGTATCATAACTACTCTGAAAACTTCTTTTAGGTTTTCTGATATCCACTCTGCTATTTCTGGAAGTTTTTTATAGTTCATTCTGTTGATTATGATTCTTAACTCTACATCATAACCTTTATTCAGTAAATTTTTCACGCCTTTTACTGTCTGATCAAAACTTCCCTTTGCCCTAGTGATCGTGTCATGTAATTTTGGTTGGTGTCCAAAAATAGCGATGCCAAATCTGTTATTTCCGTCCGGAGGCAAAGTACTGACCATCTTCTCCAAGAAACTTTTGCTTGAAAACATTCTCCCGTTTGAAACAACGAAAATAAGGATATCGTCTTCGTATTTTTTTCTGGTGTATTCAAGTAACTCGAAGAAATCATCACTTATAGTAGGTTCTCCACCAGTAAAACTCATTGTATTGTCTTCTAAATCCTTTAAAGAGTCTATTTTACTTTTTATCTGATCCGTAGGCACATAGACACAGTCTTTCTTTCCAAGAACTTTTTTTTCAGGATGGTAGACCATATCGTTGATGCATGTGAGGCAGTTATTATTGCATTTGAATGTTACTGGCCAGTCCATTTTTTATATACCTCAAAAAATTATCATGTGTTGACGTTACACATCTCTCTAAGCTCCTCATCGAACTCTATTTCATCGCAAAAATCAGAATCTTGATTTACAAGACCGAGACAATAATTTACAACATCAGAATCCTGAGGATCTTGACACATCTCTTCATCTCCAGATGAGATAGCTAAGTTAGCTATACACATGTCTATTTCATAAGGTTCCTTGTCTTCACACTCTTCAGGTACGTTACCCATAGCTGCAGGACCAAATATTACATCATCTCCTCCATTAGTATCTAGAAATCCTATATCTAGATTTGATAAAGTTATTCCTAATATTAAGCCGATAAGAAATACTAATATTATTTTACCCCTTTTTTTATCTTCTTCTTCAAACTCTATTTTCATTGTATCCTCTCTCTAAAATTAATGTCTATGAAATAATTTAAGTGTTGGTCTTTAAGAAATCTACGTTGAATAGGCATATGATTGTATCCAGTAGGTGTTAATTATTTCGGAAAATAGGGATAAATTTAGTTTTTTTAGAAAGTTTTCTAGAAAATACAAGAATGAGGGAGATTACAATCACAACTATTTTTTAGTCGATCTTTTACATATTTTTAGCCCTCATCAAAGATTCACACCCAAACAGATACTAAAAAAATGGCAGGAAAATACAGATAACAATGATTTCCTTTCCATTTATGTTCATATACCTTTCTGTATAAGGAGATGTGATTACTGTGTTTACAGCTCCAACCAAGCCGAAAGTCGAGATAAGATAGAGAAATATGTTGAAAATATTTTGAAGGAGATAGATTTTTTCGGTCGGAATCTTGACAGAAAGTTTAATACATTATACTTTGGTGGAGGCACACCAAGTATATTGTCTGCTGAAAACATTGATAGGATACTTTCAAGGATAAACCACCATTTTTCATTTGAAGAAAACGGTATGAGAAGTTTTGAGATAAATCCTGCTACTTGTACAGAGGACAAGTTAGATGTATTGGAAAAAAACGGTATTAACAGGTTGAGTTTTGGTGTTCAGTCCACAAGCAACAAAGTACTCGAAAAATCTAATAGAGGCTACCAGACCTTTGATATTGTCAGGAAGTCCTTTGAAAGAGCAAATAACCGGTCTTTCAGGTTCATAAACATGGATCTTATTCTTGGTTTACAGGGTTCGAGTAAAGAACAGTTTATAAAAAGCTTCGAAGATCTTGTCGGTTTAGGCCCTTCTTCTATCTGCGTTTATCCTTTACAGCCAACCCATGATCTATTGTATAAAATGGAAATGACCGAGGAAGATTTTTTTGAAATGATAGAGGAGAGAATCAGAGAAGTTAAAAAACCTCTCAGTGAATTGGCAGAGAATAACGGTTATCATGTACCCCCAACTCCTAATCCAAGAGACGCTAATTCTTGGATGTTTGAGAGAGAAAAAGAATATGAAGTATTTGATCATACGTACTTTCTGCAATCAGATGATATATATGGATGTCTGGGTTTCGGTGTTTTTCAAGAATCTTATATCTCCGAGGTTTTGAGCTACAACAGGGGAGCCGGAAATCCTGATTTCGAACCAGATAACGATATATATGGAGGTATCTTGTTTGAAAGAAGAGATTATATGATAAAGTTTATACTTGAGGAGTTTGCCAATGGTAACACGCTTTCCACCAGAGCTTTCAAAGAAAAATTCGGTTCTGATATAGAAGAAGAGTTCGAAGAAGCAATTACAAACCTTAAAAACATAGGATTAATATTAAAAAAAGATGAACAAATCGTTTTGGATGTGAGCTCCCCACTTGATACTTTTGCAGCATGTTATTTTTTTCTTGATACAGAGGAAATTAAGCACCAGATAAGGGAGGAGGCCAATAAAAACGGTTGGAATGATATAATAAGTGAAATGAGTGATTTACTCTAAAGTCTAATTCCAATCCCCAAAGGTCCCTGGACACCTTACTTCATATTCATGATCTATATCTATAAGATTTGATGTCATGTAAAGTTCAGAAACATCTTCTTCAACGAGCATTTCTACTGAGAATTCCTGTATGTCTCCCTGATTTAGATTTCTCTCTAAATCTATCTCTGTCTCTTTTAACAGTTCATCTTCCAAGTATATGTGTAAATCCATTGTTTTATTAGAGCTAATTACAACATCACCTAGATTTTCAAGCTTCATATCTATTTCAATCATATCGTTTTCCACATTGCAGATACCTCCTGTTATGTAGTAATCGTTCCTGCCTTCCTCGACATCTAATTGAAATATATTATCATTGAAAAATATGAATGCTCCAACTAGAAATAAAAATACTAGTATTCCAGCTCCAATCTTGATGTATCTACTTTTTCTATTTTTTCTCTCTTTTTTTATGGATTCCTCTACCATAATAACTTTTTTGTAGGAATCGGTTTATAAATTTTTTAGAAGTTTTTATCAGATACTTTTTCAACTATCGATGCCCATTCCTCAGAAGTTATATCTAAAATATGGATCTCCCACTCGTTTAGCGTTATATCCGTCTTCTCTGAGTGTTCCAGTATCTTTTGACAGACATTCTTTGCTGGTTCGAACTTACAACGTTCGGAGTTCAGGAAATATATCTCTCCCGGGTTATCTAAATGCTCATACAAGCTGATTGTAAGAAAAGAGTAAACTGTTCTATCCGACTCGGTTAAGAAAGCAAGCAGTGTATTAACTTCAGGCACCAACAAAGGTTTATCCAGTTCATTAGTTATTTCGTTGAAACCTCCAATATCATCCCTTTTATGGACTTCATATGAAATGAGAGGATCTTGGCCTGGGATTGATATGAATACTGTTAATAACATTATTATGCTGAATAAAACTATTAATCTATCTTGACCTATCTTTTCTCTGATTTTGATATTCCTAAAGAGGTTTTTGAGACCCATACAACCCAATAAAATTAAAGGTGGTAAAGAGTTCATGACGTATCTGTCCGTTAAACCGTTCCTGAAAAACGAATATAAAAGAATATAAGTTAGCCACCAGATAATAAAGATTGAGGACTTCTTTTTGTCCTCTCTGAAAGCAAAAGGTATAAGCAAAAAAAGCATTAGACCTGGTATATTATAAAGCCTTGAAAGAAGTTCATGGGCTAACGAGAAGTTTTTAACAAAAAATTCCGCAGTGAAACTTCTACCCAATGATTCATGTCTGAACCAAACGGTATATATACCTTTCAAAGGAGCAACGGCAAGTAAAGAGAATATCATCCCGTAGATCCAAAACCATGTCTCTGACAGTTTCTCTTTTATATAACTAAAAGTATCTTTCTTTGATGAAACGATTAGTGCAAGAGAGAAAAGAATCACAAAAGGATGTTCCCACCTGAAACTTACTGTGAAAAGATAGGAAGCCATCAATAGTATCCAGCTATTCTTTGTGTCATTTTTTATGACGATTCCTGTTGCAAGAATAACAAAGAAAATTGAAAACACAGAGAAAACGGATATCGCAAAATCCAGGTTTCCGGAGTAGATGGCATGGATAGGAAATACTGAAAGGATTATAGCAGCCGCCAAACCTATTTTTTTGTCTTCAAAAAATGTTTTAACGGATATGTAGGATAAGGGTATAGTTAGTATACTAACAAAAATGGATAAGAATATTACAGCACCGAGGCTGTATCCGATAAAAGAATAGATAGATCCAAGAATGAGACTAAAAAGAGCGGGATGCGATACTGGGGTAGCACCTCCACAGTTGTAAAAATTCGGACCATAACATTTGAAAATTCTGTTGGTCTCGGAGAAGTATCTTGCTCCGTTTATATATTCCCATGTTGAATCATAAGCATTTGACTCAAATGACATGTTGGTAATTCTGAAAAAACCTCCTACAAGCACGCTTAAGACAAGTAAAATTGTTATCAGCTTTTCTCTTTTTTCTGTCAAGTTAGCTCTCAATTCATCGTAATTTATGTAGATGGCGTAAAGTATAGAACAGATTATCAATGTGTAGAATAAAGCATCGTACTCGCTCCAAAAACTGTTGTTGTAAAGGACAGTGTCAAGTAAATCAACCAAAAAACTGGTCATATCTATAATACTTGATATTTTTTATTATTAAAAATATGATATAAGCTGAAAGATAAATAAAAAAAGAAGAGAGATATTGTGATATGGTAGTTGATAACATCTTTTACCAGTATATGCTGCCTGTTATATCCGTATTTCTTTTCTTATACTCGTTGTTAATTTTAATTAGACAGGTTAAAAAGGATAAAAATATATTTAGAGATACAAGAACCAGTTACAAGATCTTGCTGGTTTTATTGTTAATTTTTGGTGGAGCTATAAGATTCATGGCACAGTATTTCTCCTATCATCCTCAGTATATGTATTCAGCTATAGCTAAAACGATATTTGAAACTGGCAGATACGGTTTTTGCACATTAGAGTTCAATTACTGTTTTCCAACTTACAAGCCTTATACCGTTTATGTTTCTCTACTTGGGTTTCTGTATAGCTTTTTGGAAGGCGCGTCTTTCTCACTGGCGAGAAATTTAAATGTTGTTTTTGGAACATTATCAATCCCTCTAGCATACATGGTTTCAAAGAAATACTTGAATAAAAGTTCGAACGCAATAATTTTCACATCTTTCTTTACCTTTCTTCCTCTTCACATCGAGCTTTCTAAGAGCATGGAGACACATGTTTTCAGTATTTTTTACATGCTTGCTTTTTTCTTGTTTTTCAAAGAGTTTATAGATACAGGGGACTGGAATATCTTTGGTGGAACTTTATTAATGTTCCTGATGGCTGCGCTTTCAAAGCCTTTAAACACCTTGTTAATTTTTCCACTTGCCATCAGCTTCTATAAGAAGAATGGATTTGAGAAGTTTGAAAAAGCCATAAAGAACAGAAGAGTTTTATTTCCATTAATTTCAGGTCTTGTATTTCTGCCAATATATTACTATTTTCTTTTCAGACAGGGCGTAGTGTTTGACACTGGAGTTGTTTTTTTCCAGGATAACCAGCTTTCAAGGCTTTTCCTATCAACCAATTTTTACATTGTCATAGGTTTGCTGTCCCTGTTGGGGCTCACATACTTTATTTTTAAAAAAAGATATTTTTTCCTAGGGATATTAGCATTATATGTTACACCTCTTATTATACATACACAGAGGAAACCTGTTAGACTGATATTACCGGCTCTGATAATAATGCTTTTCATGTCCTCTGACTTGATTATTGGTCTTGGAGAAAAGTTTTTCGAGAAGAATCTGCATGTTTTTGTGATTTTAACTGTGATACTGATGTCAACGGTTTTCTTCAATTCTGGTTTTCATCGTCAGCCATACAACTACTTCAACGAGGAGGATCTGCTTGATAGCGAGCTCCAGAGGATATCCGAAAATTATGTGATATACAGTGACAGGGCGGATCTAGCTTATTCGGTATCAACGGTAAAAGTCCACAACCTGAACTTTGAAGAACCAGATTTTCTAGATGAAACAGATGTAGCTGTTTTGAACAGAGGTCTATGCGATGATATAAATCCTATGATAGAGGAGGATTTACAGGACTTTGAAAATAAGGATGAGATAGTTATAGGAGATCTTTACAGTATCTGCCTTTTCAGCCGATAATATTTGATCTCAAAACTTGAAACAAAAAGATAAAAAACATTGAAACAAGAAATTAATGAGAAAACCATGAAAGTAACACTTCTTCACACACCGTACTACCACCAAGACCACATGGAAAATGTTGAGTTCACAAGCAACAATTTTGCTGTTCTGCCTCCGATGGGTATGCTTTACGTTTCCTCCATTCTTAAAGAAGAGGGTCACGAGGTACAGGTTGTTGATGTGAAGGCGGAGAAACTGACAAAAAAAGAGGCCGAGAAGAAGATAAGAGAATTCGATCCGGATCTAATGGGAGCTCTAATAATTCCTTATACAGCTGCGATTGCTCTTGACTGGCTGGAGTACATGAAAGATAAGATAGATGTTCCTCTGATGGTGGGTAATCACGCAATGAAACAGTATCCTATGGCGGTGATGTCTAATGAATTTATAGATTATGGTATAACCGGTTCAGCTCTTAAAAGCGTGCCTAAACTAGTCAGACATCTTGAAGGAGAAGACATAGACTTGGAGGATATTGACAATTTGGCTTTCAGGAGGGATGGAGAACTGATAATAAAACTGCCTGACAAGAACACCGAGGATCTGAACAGGCTCCCATGGCCTGACAGGGAGTCCATAGATAATTCTCTTTACTATTCGATGGCTTCAAAGAGATCTCCTTTTACACTTGTTATAACATCTTATGGCTGTATGTTTCATTGCGATTTCTGCGATATGGGAAACTTTGGTTATTCTGAAAGGGATCCGGAGGATGTTGTTGATGAGATAGAGTACTGTGTTGAGGAACTGGGTATCAATGAAATAGATATCTTCGACCGTGATTTCTTGATAAATCGGGAGAGAAGCAGAAAGATATGCGAACTGATGATAGAGAGAGGTATCGACGTGGAATGGTCATGCAGAGCAAGGGTTGACGAAGTTGATAGGGAGTTACTTGAAACCATGAAGGAAGCGGGTTGTCGGTTGATACTTTACGGTATAGAATCTGGTAATCAGGAGATACTTGACAGGGAGCATAAGGGCATAACTCTTGAACAATCCAGGAAAGCTGTTGAGATTACCAAACAGGTAGGTATCGAGACACTTGGATTTTTTATTATAGGTCATGAAGGAGAGACGGAGGAACAGATGGAGCAAACGATTCAGTTCGCAAAGGAATTACCTTTAGATTATGCGCAGTTCTTCAAGCTTTCTGGTAAGCCCGGAGCAAAACTTTATGAACAGATAACAGAAGAACTTGGATATGACTATTTTGACAAACTTATTAGAAGGGAGATTGAAACCCATAGACTGCCCAGGCCCTGGACGCATCTGACAAACGATGAAATAGAAGAATGGGTTTTGAAAGGATATCATGAGTTTTACTTGAGACCTAAATATTTATTCAAGAAGTTTTTGGACATTGCCTCTTTTTCAGAGTTTTTGAGGCTTTCAAAGGTCGGAAGCAAGGTTGTGTATACAGGGATAAAGGATAAGTTGCCAGGAGGGAATTGAATGCTTCAGATATTGTTGGGTGTTGCTGCTTTGATATCTTCTATAATGGTATTTTTGGTGCTTGGATACCAGTTCATAATATTATTTCTGGCAGAAGGAAGAAGCCTCGAACAGAAGAATTTTGAGGTTCTTCCGGAGATAACTGTTATAGTACCTACTTACAACGAAGAATCATGTATACGTGACAAGCTTGAAAATCTTTTTGAGCTGGACTACCCGGTCGAGAAAATAGATGTAATGGTGGTAGATGGTGGTTCTGATGATAGTACAGAAGAAATAGTGGCTGATTTCGATGTCAGGTTCATAGATATAGGTCATAGGGGTAAGATAAAGGCGATGAACAGAGGAATGGAAGAGGCCAAAACAGATCTGGTTCTTTTTACCGATGCCGATGTTATTCTGAATAAAAATGCTTTAAAAAATTCCTTAAAATACATGAATGAAGATGTTGCTGCCGTTGGCGGTATAAGCGATATTAAAACAGATCTAATGATAGGTGATGGGAAGGTTGAATACCACTCAGATGACTGGAAGCTTAGATGTAAAGAGTCAAGGCTGATTAACACATGTTCTCTTGATGGAAAGTTTATCCTTGTTGATAAAAACAGTCTTGGTAGGATAGATGAGGATGCCTTTGTTGATGATCAGGAGATTACCAACATTTTGTGGAAGAAAGGGTTCAGAAGCGTCGTGGTTCCAGATGTAAAGGTCTCAGAAACATCCTCTGATTCAATGTTGGACGACCTGAATAACATGAGAAGAAGATGCAGACTCAGCATAATGAACGCTTTCCAGAACCTCGATGTGTTGAAGGATTTCAATAATTACAGTTACCTTGTTTTTCCCTTCAGGAGGTTTTTCAACTACATGATACCTTTCTACTTCTTTTTCATAGGACTGTATCTATCGATTTACGCTCCCGTTTACCTTTTGATACTTTTGACTATAAACATTGTTTTATCCTTATTGAAACCAAAGATAATGTATTACAACTTGCTTGTGATCGCGCTATGTTTTTCTTGGATTGATATATTATTTGGGAATATCAGAAAAGGTTGCAGGTGGGATTACTGATTCAGGCTCTTATGAATGATGCTAGACCTCTGAAATTTTGCTTGAAATCCTCCCATGTTCTTATGTTTTTCACTCTCTTTGCTATGTAGTTGGGTCTCAAGTAGAATTCTCTGAAACCTTTTTTTAGAAGTTTGTCGATATCTCCTTTCTCCATTGTATTGGGAACGAAGTTAACCTTGTTCATACTCATGGATTTATAGGACCTGTCTAGGCTGCCGTATTTTTCAGGGTTGTTCCATATTTCCGAACCCGGCCAGGGACTGAAAGCTGTGAACTTGGCGAAACTAAGAGGAAGACTTTTAGCAAATTCTATGGTTTTTATACCTTCCTGATAGGTTTCTTCAGGGATTCCGAACATGAACGAGCCGAATACCTGTAGACCTATTTCGTCAGTGTTCTCAACGACTTCCCTCGATTTTTCTATTTTTATGTTCTTGAAAACCCTGTCGAGGTTTTTCTGTACACCGCTCTCGAGGCCGTAGAAAACCCTCCAAAAACCAGCCTTTTTCATCTTCTTCAACAGTTCTTCATCGAATGAGTCTATTCTCATGTTGGCGCCGATGTAGAAATCGAGTTTATTCTCTATTATTTTTTCGCAGAGCCTAAAAGCAAAATCTGGTTTGGCGCCGAAATCCTGGTCGTAGATGATTATATCTTTCACCCCTAAATTTTTCAATTCCTTCATCTCTTGTATCACGTTCTCCACACTTCTCTGCCTGTGGTGAAACTTTCTAGCGTGGCAGAATTCGCAGGCGTTGAGACAGCCCCTGGAGGTCACAAGATTTGCAGATGGAAGATCTCTGTAGAACCCTATCGAGGGACAGTAGTCCTCTATGTCTATTATCTCATGGTCGGGAAACGGTACTTCGTCCAGGTTTTCGATAGTCCTTGGAAGAGGTTTGTTTTCAATAATTTCGTTGTTAACATCCTTCCAAACAACCCCACTGGTTTCAAAACAGTTTTTACCTTTCTCTATCTCTTCACAGAGCTCTTTCAGTATCAGATCTCCATCTCCCTGGACCGCGAAGTCAAGATCATTAGAATCCTCTATACATGAACCTCCAACTGTGTTGACGTGCGAACCACCAACTCCTATAATGATATCTTCTTTTAACTGTTTTATCTTTTCAGCAAGTGAAAGAGCTTTCTCCCATATAGGGGATGTTGTCTGTATACCAAGGACATCAGGATCGAATTTTCCGATTTTTTCAACCATCGATTCCTCTGTTTCGAACACTCCGTCTATGAATTCTACTGTGAAACCACTTTTTTTAAGTGAGGAGATGATGTATGCCAACCCCAGTGGCTGTGTCGCTCCTGGAACAAGTTTGATGTTATCTAGAAAAGGCAGAGATACTTGGTAATCAGGGTATATATCGTTGAATTCGTACGGTGGGATTACCAGTAGAACTTTGAGTTCGGCCATGTTTGTTTTTTGTTTATGAAAAAACTTATTTACATTTTTGGCAACAAGAAAGAAATAGGTAAATATAATGGTAAATCCGTGGAAGGCAAGGGGATTTATACTCGACCTTTTGAAAGGTAATGCAGGCATCAGAAAAAAACCTTACAAGGTTAATGTGGCCCTTACCGATAGATGTAATGCGCAGTGCCTTACTTGCAATATATGGAAGAAGGAAAACAAGGATATTTCAATGGAAGATATCTCCAGGTTTTTCGAGGAGAACAGTTTCATAAGATGGGTAAGTCTTACAGGCGGCGAACCATTTCTGAGGGATGACATAGCTGATATAGTTCGCGTGATTAACGAAAAAGCTTCTCCATATATCATAAATATACCTACAAATGGTATAAACACTAAGGATACTGTCGATAAAGTAAAGGATATCCTGAAGGAGGAGATTCCTAATATCATCATCACTGTTAGCCTGAACGGTCCAAAAGAGATACATGAATCAATAAACAATGTTGAGGGTTCATGGAAGAAGGCTCTGTCAACCTTTGAAAAACTTAGAGAAATTGAAAATGCAACAGATAATCTCAAGATCTTTCTTGAATTCACACTTTCGGACAAAAACAGGGGATGTTTTGAACAGATGTTGGATTCGGTTTCAGATAGAGATATAAATAAAGACGATTTCGTGGTCACTTTTTTTCACACCTCCAAACATTACTACGGTAACCAAGGAACCGACAGAGAAGTTGGAGATATTGATGGAGTGGTTGAAAAGATGAGCAAGGTACCGACAAGTTCCATGGAACTTGTTAACAACATTTTTCTAAAACTTTCATCGGAAGAGCTTTTAGAAAACAGTTTGAGATGTGAGGCCCTTACATCCTCGATTTTTGTGGGTTCACGAGGAGGGATATACCCTTGCACCATTAATTCCAGGAAGATAGGTGACCTGAAAAACGATGGTTACTCTCTAAAAAAGATAGTGGACAGGACGGACAAACAGGAAGTTCTTGAGACATGTCAGGGTTGTTGGTTGCCATGTGAGGCCAACCAGAAGATCATGAGCAACTTTCCTTCCGCGATGAAGGATTACATCAAGAGTTTTTTCTCATGACCTTGAAAAGATATAAAGAGTTTTGAAGACAGGTTTTGTTTTAATGGTAACGAAGACATCTTTGCTTCTGGGATACCGGTGCAACAACAACTGTAGGTTTTGCTACTGCGATGACAAGAAGGACAGCTTCAGACCCATGTCCACTGAAAAGGCAAAAAAAGAGATTAAAAGAGGTTTTGAGAGAGGTTCTACTTATCTAGATTTTTTAGGTGGCGAACCAACCATTAGAAAAGACCTTGTTGAACTGATCAGTTACGCCAAGGAGACAGGTTTTGAGGAGATTGCTATAACCACAAATGGGAAGATGCTTTCTTATAGGGATTATTCAAAGAAGCTCTTGAATTCAGGTTTGAACCACATTATCTTTTCTTTACACGGACATAGGCCTGAGATACACAATTATCTGGTGAGGGATGCTAGAGGTTTTCAGCTAATGAAAAAAGGTGTTGAAAACGTTTTGTCTATCAAACCCGAGATATACGTATGTTATAATACCGTGATAAACACTAAAAACCTTGATACGTTACACAAAATTCCTGTAACAGGTAACAGTTTCACGGAAAGAGGCATAGATGCTATAGAGTTTATATTCCCACATCCTAGGGGAGGTGCATGGAAAAACTTCGATAAAATCGTTCCAATGTTGAAGGATATAAATGAACCTTTGAAAAAAGCAATTGGAGCGGCGGAAGACCAGGGTTATGACCACATTGTTGGGAGGTATGTTCCTTACTGCTATATGAAAGGTGTGGAAGAATATGTCAGCGAAACTATTTCAAGGGATAACAGCTTCAGGGAGCAACACATTGGACCGGAGTTCGAGAACTTGGAGGTGGAAAAGTCCAGGGAGGAATCCGGAAAGGTCAAAGCTGATAGATGCAGAAGATGTATTCATGATGATGTATGTGAAGGTGTATGGAGGGAGTACGCTAAAAAAAGAGGTCTAGATGAACTTGAACCGGTCGAGGGATGATATATGGTAAAGGTCGAGTTTGAAAACGATTTTTTGGAGAATCTGAAGAACAAAAGGTTTTTTATTATTTTTCTGGTTATATTCGTAGTTTTAGTCTTTGTTCATCTCTCTGGTGACGGTGTCGAGGTTGTTGAGGGCTGCGAGATAATGTATGGTCCTTCTGAATGCAGGGAAGGAGAGATAGTGACAGGTTTCTACAACCCCAATCCTCGGGACGTAGATTCTGTTACGGTTTATGTTCCGACACAACGGGGGGAAAACGTTTACGATGTGGAATCCAAGCTACCCTCCAACGAAACAAGGGTTCTGAGAACAGGTGAATGTGATGGACAGGAAAAAAAAGGTATGGAGGTTGAATGGTGCTGTGGTGACAGTTGTTTTACAAGACCTATGGATGATCCCTCGCACCAGATAATGGTGGATTGAGACCATGGATAGAACCAAACTGGTTGTTATAATTTCTTTGATTGTTGTTTCAATTATATTTTTAACAGTTTATGAGAGAGATGAAGGTTTTTATCCCGGACTAGTTGAAGACCCTGAAAGGTGTTTCGAAGAAATTGACGACAGGGTTGAACAGCAGAAATGTGTGGTGACAGTTGCTGGTAACCAGGATGATATAGGGATGTGCGGATATATAGAGGAGGGATTTGAAGATTTTGAGGTGCTGTGCCGGGCAAGAATAAAAGGAGAAAAAGAGCTTTGTGGTGAGATAGTAGACCCGGAGCTGGAATCACGGTGCGTAGGTCTGATTCAAGAAAACCTTGGTTAGATGATTGTTAATCTGTAAGTAATTTAAATAAAGAGCGATAAATCTTTTATTAGGTATGGATAGAAACCATAAATTTTGGGTAGTCTTTTCCCTGGTGTTTTTGGTATTTCTTGTCACTGCTCTTGCCGGTTACGATGATCCCTCACATACTGATTTGGATGATTACGTGGGAGAAGTTCCTGATCAGGACGGATACGATTATGACAGTGAGGATTTCTGTGATGTTGATTCAGTTGAGATATCTGTTAGAAATCCTGATGGAGGTATATATGACTGGATACATCTTGATAGAGGAACCGATTATGATGAGGATGACTGCGTGGAGTTCTATGATGAAATGCCTCAGGAACCTCCTGAGGAAGATCCTGACTACGATGATGTTGATGGTGAGGACATGGTTTATGAGAGCAGCTGGACTGGTGTTGAATATGAGCACTGTGATATGGAAGGATACCACGATGCTAAAATGAGAGCTGATCTTGAGATGGATGACGGGGATTATATGTTGGTGGAGAGCGAATGGAACGATAATATTTATTATGTTGATTTCCACACCAGTAACTGGTGCACGGAATGTCGTGGAGAGGAATGGATAGGTTCTTACAATCCTGATGAGGTGCCCGAGTTCCTTGAAGACGAGGGTGATCTTGGTTGCTGCATGGAAAACCACCCTGAAATTGATGAAAAGTTTACTTGGGGTAATTCAGGGGGTCAAGAAGCATGTGTTAGAGGAGAAGCGGTTTCAGAGAGTCCTTCCACTAACAACCCTGAGTTCTTGGTGAGTAATGGAAGGATACATTACTGTAAAATACCTGGAGAAGATGTTAGACACGATTATGGAGATCATGTCTTGATTGAAAGGTATGAATGTGGTTATGAAGCAACTGAAACAGGTATCTATTACTGTGGTGCAGGTGTAGACGAATACAAGGGAGAGTGGAACTTATTGGATGAGTCAGGTTGTGGAAAAATCGTCAGAAGGATGAGAGGAGGAAGAATCGAGGTGAACTAGTCTTGTATTTTAAAAAATTTTTTTCTGATAATCGAAGGCTATTATTGATATTATTGGCAGTATTTATAATCGGTTTAAGCTCTTTCCTGTTTTTTTTCGGTGAAGAAGAACTTGAGATGATCGAAGGAGGAGTCATAGGTGGTGCAGTAGGTATAGGTGGTGACAGAATCAGGATAAGTGGAGATGAAGAAGAGTACACAATTGATATTATGGAAGAGGATCTTTCTATTCAATCACTTGAACTCTCCAATGAGGGATATGTCTACTTTGTAAACAGGGATCCACATATCTATACTGTGGAAATTGTTCGAGAGGGTACCTGGAACCTGAGAACGAATCAGAAACTGAGAGTGTATATAGCGAGTAGAGGAGAATACGATTTTAACGTGGTGAACGATGAACAGAATATAAGGTTGGAAGGAAACATCGTTTATTGATTACTCTACTATCAAAGTTATGCTGTCTATATCTGAAATGTATAGGGTGTGTTCTCCTATTTCATCAACGTGAAGGATAGTTTCTGACTCAGGCATAACTGTTCTACCGGTTACATTGGTGATTTCTATAAAATGGGATGAGGGATCCTCGTTTATGAATATTATTTTACCTCCCGAATCCATAACAAGTTCTTCAGCGTCAACTCTTTCTCCATCAAACGTCAAAACATGTTCTTCTCCTGTATCGACAGTCCTTTGAGGAAATTCGGTATCCTCAGTCTGCAAATCTTTATCCATATCATCTGATAGAAAGTAAAGAGATATAGAACCTAACATCAGGATCATTACTACAAAAACTATGAGATATTTTTTTTCCATGTAAAATTATTTAGTGGAGAGGCGTTAAAAAATATTTAGATTGGTGGCGAGGTTAGCAATGATAGGTGACTTATTTTTAAGATTGAAAAACATTTTTATGATGTCGGGAATTATCACAGAACAGTTCTTAATGAGATTCACAGTTTTTTTGACTTTTTTCTCGTTATTTTTGTTGTTTGCATGGTTTTTATACGGATTGAAGACTAAAAAGATAAGTTTCAACGGGGTAAGTAGAAAAATAGCTGTTTTTCTTGCCATAATATTTTTATTAGGTCTGATGGTAAGGATTTTTTCTCCAGCAAAGTTCGGTGCTGGAGGTGGAGACGAGCTTTTTTACGTTGAAGTCGCAGAGGAAGTATGGAGCAGTGGAAGATACGCTTTGGAACAACCATTAAGAGAAGACACATTGTTCTTCAAACCTTACTATCTTTATATACACTTATTAGCTCCTCTAACAGGTTTTTTGGATCCTCTTTTTGCGGGTAGACTACTGAATATCTTGTTAGGAAGCCTGACAATTCTAAGTGTTTTTTTCATGACCAAGAAATTTTTTGATGAAAAGACAGGTCTAGTAGCCGGTTTTTTGGTTGCCACTTTGCCTCTGGGGATACACCTTTCCCATACAACCGAGACACAGACCCTTTCAGTTTTTTTGATGACGCTGATGATACCTGTTTTCAAGAAATATGTTGATAGAGGAGGGTTTTACTGGGGTTTCGGTTCCACGATCCTTCTTGCCGGTCTGGTGTTGACCAGGTCTTTCAACTGGATATTTGTACCCGTTTTTATTTTGTTATTTTTGTTTGAAAGAAGTTTTTCCATTGATAACTTGAAGAACTATGTTGTCTACGGATTTACATTTTGTTTTTTAACCATTGTCTCTTTTTTGCAGAACATACCCTTCGGTTTCAGGGAGGGAGGTGGAGAGACCTATTTTTTCGAAGTTTCAAATATCCCTGGAAACTTTTTGGGGATAGTAGAAAAAACTCTTGAAAGTTTATACTATATACCCTTTACCTTGGCTTCTTTTGTCGGTATATTTCTAGCTTTAAAAAATAAAAGAGATGTCAAAATACTGTTGGTGCCTCTAGCGTTCTACACTTTTTTGATAACGATGTACGAACCGATGGTACAGGCCTACCCTATGACCAAGTTTTACTACATGACGTTCGTTTTGTTGATACCTTTCTTATCACATTTTTTCATAAAAATATCGGGATCAAAAAGATTCAAGGTTTTAGCGATAACGTTTTTAGTCTTTCTTGGAAGTGTAGGCGTGTTCGAATCACTGAATTATTACGAGGAGAAACAGACTAAAGCTTCATCTATCATAATGGAAAATATTGAGGAGAACCACTCGGAATGCGGTGTCATAACCTTTGATGCAAGGCCTTTAAGGGTTGTTTCTGACAATGTTCCGGCAGATATCCCTCATGAAAAGAAAGATATGGACTGGTTCAGGGAAAACTTTGGCGAATGCTTGGTTTATGCAAGGATTTACGGGTTTGAATCCCCTCAGATAAACTGGTTCGAGGAGAAATTTCCGCC
>JALDAH010000053.1 GCA_022729275.1 Candidatus Nanoanaerosalina archaeon | reverse complement strand
CTCTATGCTTTCCGCTATAGTTACAGTTACTTCCTCCATGTCTTCAGCTTCTTGACGAAACAAAGAAGGAACTCTTATATCTGTGATATATGCCATCGCAACAGCCACTATTACACCGATAACAATTAACATGCCAACCATGAAGATATAACCACCGATCTGACCTTTTCTCATCTTTTTTCCACCTTCTTCATCGTATAAAATACCGTTGCAACTATGAAACCCACCAAGATAATTATTATGGCCTGATCGGAGACTACCTCTGTAAGATCTCTTTCAGGTTCTTCCTCCACATCCTCTTCTTCTTCAGGCACAGTGATACAATCCTCAGGACAGGTATCAACACTTTCCCAATCATGACATACTCCGTCACCACAGGTACAATCAATCACAGGAGCATCATGATAATCACAGTAATCTGTACATTCTCCGTCTGTTTCGCATAGGATATCCGGAATTTTGACTGTATCTGAAACTTCTCCGTTTTGTATGAGTTTTATTTCTTTGGATTCAATATCATATGGTATCCAAAACTCCCTTATTACAGACTCTCTGTAATGTGGTCCATCTGGAACATCCCAGATCCTGAAGTTTATTTGAAGAACTTCTTCAAAAATTTCTTCGTTTTCTTCATCAATAATCTTGATTTCATAGTCACCTTCTTCACTCGGGAAATGTGGTGTGGCAACTGATTCCCTGTATTCGAATTCATGAATTCTCGGCGTTGTTCCGTTTTCGAAAAATTCTATTTCAGTATAAAAGAGAGGTCTTTCTGCTCTTTGAGCGGCTGAAAAAGAGGTCAACAAAAACAATAATATGATAATAATTTTCCATTTCATTCCAAAAACACCTCAAAGTATTCTTCTAAATGTTGGAAGGCGTGAGGGCCGAAAGTGCTTTTATCGTCACAGTAAGACATGTAGAAATCCAGTATCTCTGTTAAATCTTCTTCGCAGTCATCTATGTTTGGATAAGGAAGATTCGGGTCATAATCATTATCCATTACAGTATAACAAAGATCTTCATCCATCGGTTGATTACATATGCCGCCAGGACCGTCTGGCGCGTCTTCGTGGTGCACATGTCTTAAACCAAAGTTGTGGCCTTTTTCATGTATCATGGTGTCAACTATATCTTCGTTAGTTTTCCCAGAAGCTAATATTGTGAAGGCATACCTAGAGTCTATGTCTTCAGCTACACCTCCCAAACCACCTGGAGGATCACAGGTTTCATCACATATGCCGTGGACCAGATCGGGTTCGATTCCTGTTTCGCTTTCAAACTGCTGAGCACACTGGCTTATAGGACCCCAACATTGTTGGTTTACAAACGCAATTTGTCCGTATATTTCTTCCAAGTCTCCGATATTGCAGTTTATATCACAGTCACCCGACGGATCTGTGATTATATGGCTTTCTGTTTGGCTTCCGTCGTCTTCAAAAGGAGAATCTTCTACAAATCTTTCGTATCCTCCTTCGGATACTGTTTCAAAGGTTCCTTCATTAGCTTGAGTTACTAAAGGTACATATAGTATATCGTAAAAATCTACATAGTCACATTCGTCTTCATCTTCGTTGTACTGTTGTCCCGGTGGACAACAGAAGTCCTGGTCAGTATCCATTTCAGGATCTGCAGGTTCACAATTTAAACCATCGTCACATAGATCATCGAATGGATCACATTCATCTCCTTTATCCAAAACATGTTCTAAACACTCTCCTTCACTTTCATCGTATCTCTCTCCTTCAGGACAACAGTAGAAATTGTTTTTATCTATGTCTTCCAAACATTTCAGCGTGTTGTTACATTCAAAATTCTCCTGACAGGTCTCTCCTTCCTCCCTGTACTGGAAATAGGGTTCAGTGAGACAGCCGGTTTCAGTGAGATGGTCGACAACCTGTCCATCCTCTACTACTGTATCTACCGGAGTATAATCGGGTTTGCAGAAGTCGGTTGATTTAGGATCATTTTCATAACCTTCGTACAGAGGAGGGCACTCACAGTCATCGCTTACACATGTTTCTCCCTTGTCGACATAGCACTGCTGACCATCCTCGCATCTTGTACCTGAACAGAAATCTGTCAGGTCTTCTGTACACCTACCTTCATTTATTTCAAGTTGTCTATCGCTCTGAACTATACATATTACTTCTGCGTTCTGTATAAAAGTGTTCTCTATATGTTTTTCTGTAAAACTGGCTCTGGCAGGTGTCTCATCTATATTTATCTCTATCACACTATTTTCCTGAACATAGAGGTCGTAGTTCTTTACCGGTGGATTGTACTGGACTTCTCGGGTTCCATCATAAGGTCCAAGACTTGTAATGATAGAATCGATTTCATTCAAGAAGTTTTCCTGAGTCTGTTCGAATACTCCGAGTGCTTGAAACTCTATAACTCTTCCAGCTACCATTGCTAAAACTATAGAAACCAAAATTATTCCGATGGATAAGAAGGCTTCCGAGGTTATCGTCATTCCTTTTTTTCTCTTATACAGTATTATCAACACCCTGGGAAAACCACTCGATCCAAAAACTTTCGGATTTAGACGACATATCATGATGTTTTTTAAGGCAAGGTAAAATAGTATTATCCTGCTTTCCTTCCCTAATTCCATATTTCAATAGACTGTTTAATAAATACATGGAATAAAATGAAAGCTTCATTCGTACCACCTGTACAGATAAGCAGTGGATAGGCTGCCATCAGGCAGAGGGAATTCATAACTGGCGGAGATAATATCTACGTATTCAGGTGGAGGGCTCTGTATCTCTATTATATGTTCGGAATCGCATTGTATGTAAAAGTAATATTCGCCGTCAACAGTACTGTTAAGATATCTTTCTATAGTATGGTTGACGTTTTTCCTCGGTGAATCCGGTCTTAACCGTATATTGTAGTTGTGTTCTTCCCCATATGCACAGGCGTATGAAGCTGCTTTCAGTTTTGTGACAGGTTCTTCATCTTCTCCCATCGGCATTTTTGAGTTAAAAAGCGATTTCAGTGTCAGATCTGTTCGGTATGTTTCTTCTGTTTGTGTTAGTGTTGTCATTGTTTGTCCTATTATTTGCGTTCTTGTGTAGTTTATGGCTAGTGCTATGGTTATGACTACTACTACCCCCAAAAGTATCTGTATCGTGCTACCCTGCGCTTTTTTCATCATATCACTATTTTCCTATAATACTTTTCGGAGTTCCTGATATAAGTTGTTTTTTGTTTAGAAAGTTCTAGGTTAAGAGCTATCCAAAATTTCAGGGATTTAAAACCTAAATAATAAATAAGAAAGGATTAATTTTTCATTCGCAGATTTCTTCAAATTCTTCCTGCTTATCGTTTTCGTCGAGTTCATCGATGTTATTTATACCGATATTTTGATGGTACCATGTGTTTATTGTCTGTCCTACCTCATCTTCTGCTTCTTCAAGCCCGCAGGTCCCAAGACCTCTTTTTCCTTCTGCGACTCCAGGTTCATACCACTCATAAATTCTCTCTACAATAATCTCGTCATCTAATAAATCCCCTGTAACGTCCTCGTCCTGATAATGTTCGCACATCACATCTATACATCTCTCAGCATCCAATTTTTCTCCTCTATCTGATTCACAGTCTATCACATTGAAACATCTTATACCGTCTTCACAGAACGAGTTAGTACCTGCACCAGCTATATTGTTTATAGAGCCATCCCCTGTGAAATCATGAACAAATCTTTCGGTACAGTATTCAAAAGCATTGTTTCTGGCTGCTTCCCCTGTGGAGGACTCCCAACTCCCACAGAGTTGTTGACAATTTATCTCCATCTGCTCTCTATCAACGGTTTCTCCTCCGGTGATATCCCTATCCCATACCTGTAAAAAAGTTCCTATAACTACTAGAGCAGTTATAGAAAGAATTACAAACTTTACAATCAAATCCAGCGATAAATCTCCTTTTTTATACATTTATATCCTCTTTAATCGAAATCGTGTGTTCTATTAGCTAGGCTTTCATATTCTTCTTCACATGTGTTTCCGTGTGGTGAAAAATCGTATCCTGGGTTTGAGTACCAGTTATCAACACTGTATCCTGCATCGTCTTCTAGCCCTACTAGATCACAACTACCTATGCCTTTCTCTTCTGAAAGAAAAATTTCTTCTATACGGTTTTCCGCTCTTTCCACTAATTCTATACCGTGTTCTAAATCCTCTATTCCTTCACCATGATCAAGAGGAAGGTCGACCGTT
>JALDAH010000069.1 GCA_022729275.1 Candidatus Nanoanaerosalina archaeon | reverse complement strand
CAACCCAATCCTGCCAATTGTTTTCTATTTTTTTGTTTAAACTTGCTGCAAAGTTGTCTAGACTTTTTTCTATAGGTCCTGCATTATACTCGTTTCTTTTTTCTTTTGGATTCATTATTCCACCTCCTTCTCTAATACAATTCACTCTTTCCTCATTTGAGTCAGTCATTTTTCTGTCACCTCATCAAAGTCAAGTAAAATCTTTTCAATCGCCTCAGTAAACTGTTCAGCAGTTTCAGCATCCTCCCAGCAAAACTTCATACTGCTATCATCAAACTCAAGCTCAACATACTCATCCATCTGAATAATCTCAAACTCAACCATCACTTATCAGAACTCCAGGCATATTCAATAACAATCGCACACACATCATCCTTAAACCTGTCAGGTTTATCAGGATCATCAGCAGAATACATCCTATCCTTAAAATGTATTCCATCAACCCCTACAACCTCGCCAATATCTGCACCTGTTTCCCGGATCTTTTCAACAAGCTCTTCCTCATGTTCATCAACAAAACTCTCAGACCTCATCACCGTTCACCTCCAAATCCGTTCTGTAAAAAACCATATGACCATACTCATTAAAAGAAGAACAAAGAGGAAAATCATCACAATCAACTAACTTCTTCAAAAAATCACCAGCAGCACCAGTATCCTTGTAAATACCTTCTCTTTTAGCCTTCTTCAACAAAGAATCCAAAGGAACCCTGGAATACCGACCACAATACCTCATAGCCAACCTAGCCAACCTCCTCTGATTCTCAGTAGTCCACATCAAGCATTCACCTCCTCAACACTTTCACCTTTACTATCCACCACCAACTCAAAAAGCCTCTCTTTAGAAATCCCTATAGTATTAGCCCAATGCTGCAATGCAGGATCCCTAGAATCAGGACCACGAATATCCCCCTCACGATACTTTCTACCAACAATCCTCGAAGCCTTTTCCCACTCAGGATGATCCCGAGGATCACTCTCCAAAGCAGTATTCAACTCATCAAAATCACCGTTCTCCAACTTCTCTTCTAATGATTCTTTCTCTGCTTTTAACTCCTTTATTTTGTTTTTATATTCCTGTATCTGTATTTCTTTCATCTTAATACGGCTTTCTAATGCTCCTTTACCATCATAAGCTCTAATTAAGTTCTGAAAAAATTTACTAATTCCGCCATACTCTTTTTTTATCACTGGTTTCAATTGGCTCCAAATTTGCTTGGTCTTGCCATTTAGGTATATCTTCTGAGATTCTCCTTTCATCTTTTTACCTCCAAATAAGATATGGGAAGAGTAGTCATCACAGGGGAAGAATACTCATCACATATAGGAGTTTTAGAAAAAGTATGGGAAGAATACTCATCACATACGAAAAACTTGTTTTTTGATAGAAAGAAAGCCTGAAATGAAAGATTACTTAATAACTTACTACCTCTATATGTATGTACGGGAAGATACGTACGGGAAGAGTGGATCCTTAAAGAGTTCTTGCATTGGTTCTTTAAATGAAATAAAGGTAGGGTAACCTTAATTTCTTGTGGAGTCATTGTTTTTCCTCCTGGATTGTTTTCCAGATCTTCCATAGATTGTTTCTGTTGAAGCAGTTCCAGCTATCTTGTTGTTGTTCTAAAGGTATGTCACAGGTATTACAAAGTCTTTGTACAACTCTTTTGGTTTGTCCGATGTCAAGTAATCTTGTGTCTTCTTCTAGATAGTCTAAAATCCGTATAATGTTGTCTAGGTTGATTTTGCCTTTTCCTAGTTCATTTCTTGAGAAGTCTATCGTTGTAATTTGTTTTTCTATTTTCTGCAGTATTTCTCTTCTGTTATGGCTGTTCTTTACTCCTGGTACTGGTTCGGTGTAGATCTTGACTTCCGACATCTATTGACCACCTGCGAATGCTGTTAGTTTTTTCTCAAATTTCATTTTATCACTTGTTTTTGGAGTTCTGGGTTTTCTCTGATTTTTTTGAGTACTTTGTTTGCTGTTTGGCTTCTGTTTTTCCCGTTTTGCTCTAGAAAAGTGATGTTTTCTTTTTCTAGGTTTAGTGATGTTCTTCTGGTTTCTGTCTTTTTTTCTGAGTATTCTGTCATGTCTATTTGTCCTCCTAGCATGTACATTGTTGTTTAATCCTCCTGTTTCTGGAGTTCTCGGTTTTGTTTTCTGATGTTGTTTTCTCTGGCTTTTTTCTCTATGATACATCTTCTACATGTTAGATCTGTCATTGTTTTTCACCTGTGTAGTCGGTGAGTTGTTTGTTTCTTGTTTTTCCTAGATTGTTTCTTCTTGAGAATTTTCTTGCGTTGTTTCTTAGTTTTACAGCTTTTCGAGCTTCAGCAATTATGCTCATGCTTCCACCTGCTTTTCAAGTTTGTTTAATTCGTTTAGAAGTCCTCTTCTACTAATTTCGGATTTTGAAAGCCCTAATTCCTCAACTATCTTTATTAATCTGGTATGAATTTGATCAGGGACTTTGTATGTTATCTTTTCCATATTGAACACCTCTTGTCCATAGATAACACATAGTCTTACTCATTTATAAAAGTTGTGTATAGAAAGTGCAAATCCTTCAACCTTTATGCTATTGTAATAAATACTCTTTTAAAAGGATTATTCCTTTTTTCTTTGTATGAGTATGTCATCGTTAAATAAAACAGCTTATACTGTTCAGTGTGTGGAAGCAGTAAAAGGGTATAATGAGGGTATTGTAACTGCCTTGGCAGATATTAGATTTTTGATTATTTCTATTCTTATTAT
>JALDAH010000052.1 GCA_022729275.1 Candidatus Nanoanaerosalina archaeon | reverse complement strand
GTTTTTTGGTTCTGAAAACAACTCCTGTATTACATAGGTTCTTCATAGCTCCAGAAATAGCTGAAAGGCTGTAACCTGTTCTCTCAGATATTTCATTCAGGGATAGTTTTCCGGATTCTATGTAGAGTTCTCCAAGTATTTTCGAAGGTAGATCTCCAAGACCTTTCATCTTGTTTACTTGGGCCACTAAATTAACGAACTCTTCCCTTGGATTACTCAGATAAACCACCTTTTCAGGATCTGAAAAGTTTCTTTCATAACTTTCAAAAAATAGTGAAAGTTAGGTTAATATATACTTTTAATTTTTTCACAAAAAAATTTCAAAGAGAATTTCTTATATCCCTCAATATCTCTATGATCTCGGAGTTCTGTTCGCGTATATCTCTCAGAAGGCCTATCTCAGTACTTCCTGCAGTTTCAACATCTTCTTCTGCAGGGTCCTTAACACCTCCATCAGCGGTAAGAAGAACTTCTTTAGGTCCGGAACCGCTTTCAGAAGTTTTTTCAACATCTTCAGAGTCTTTGGAAAACTCGACCTTTCTTCCTACACCATCTCTTATACCTTTGGTGCCTTCAGATGTGTTTGTCTCCACCGAACCTGGTTTTCCGGCTTGAGAAACAGCGTCTTCTTTTAATTCTATGCTTGATAAATCCCCATAATCTCCTTTACCTGATGAAAGACCTCCTTTTGAGAGATCTTCTATTTTTGAATCGTCCTCTGGTTCTAAATTTTTCTTCCTATCCTTTGAATTCTTTTTTAACTGTTCAAAAGCCACCTTTTTATCACCTCTTTTCTTTTCCTTATCCTCTTCTTTTTTGGAGCCTCCTTCCGAAGAACTCCTCACTTTATCCTTAACGCTGTCGTAAAAAGCCATCATCAACACTTTTTTAGATCATTCACCAAACGGTATCGTTGCTTGACCCACCATCCATTTTTTCTAGTTTCTCAAGTATCATCTTGTTCTGCTTTAACATCTTGTCAAGCTTGCCCTCAATCCTCTTCATCTGTTTGGAATCTAAGGATTTACTCCTACCCTTAGTTTTTTTATCCTGAGATTTTTCAAGTGTAGGGAAGAGACTTGCCTCCTTTCTTTCCCTTTTGGACCCTTCATCATCTTTAATATTATTGTCAGTTGTGCCGGGTCCAGAATAGCTCTGCTGACCATGATTTACACCGGGTTTAAGCTCCACCTCTTCATCATTATCCTTGTTAAATAAATCCAAAAATTCCATTTTTAACACCTTAAAGTTTATCCCTTATATCATAAAGAAGATCTATCATCTCCTCATTTTGATCCAGTAAAATCTCGATTCTTTCATCCTCAATCTCGGAGATTTTAACATCATCCACATTGACCACGGTTTTTCCAGGCCTGACATCAGCTTTGACTCCCCTATCATCCACTTCCTCTTCATCTACTTCTTCTTCATCCATAAAATCTTCAGGCTCATCATCTATAAATTCTTGTTCACCAGGTCCATGAAATCCAACGTCCTGATCGAATTCATCCCTTTTTTCTTCCTTGAAACCTTCTTCTCCCCTATCATCGAAGCTGGTATCTCTACCACTGTTTTTTTGAAATTCTTGATCTTTTTTTGAACCTCCCAGCGGTGGAAGATTTTTCTCATCATTTCTGCCTTTTTGAACCTTCCCTTTATTTCTAATCGGTTTTTGACCTCCATAACTTCCTCTTGAATTGCTCTTACTACTACCTCCCATATTTTTCGGACCTTTATTAGTTGAAGGACGTGTTTTTCTTTGTGATCTCTCATTATGCCTGCCTGAATTATAATTACTTTCTCTGCTTTTTTTCCTTTGATCCATACGTCTTTTTCTCCGGTTCATTCTTTTATCACTCCTTTCTGAACTTTCTCCTGGTTTTCTAGTGGGTTTTCTCAGAGGCTTGTTATTTATATCGTTATCATCTTCTCCAATTTTATCTTTCAGGTCATCGAATAGACTCATATCAGGACCCCGTCACAAAAATATTTTTTGAAGAGTGACATAAAAGTTATTAGGAGTTCCGCATTAATAATAATTAGGAAAAACAATAAGTGACAAAAAATGGGAAAAAACACACTGGACAGATGTAGCCATGGATGTTATCCTTCTGACATAGATATAGATATGATCAGAAAGATAGCCAGGGCTGACAGTCTAGGGGATCTAAGTGGAGATGTGAAAGTAAATAGTACAGGTCCAAGAGCCGCTCAAGAATATATAGATAATGAAAGCGGTCTGGAACCATATGTAGGTACCAAGGACACTAGCAAGAGAGAGCTTATAGTGAAAGCGGGTCAACAAGGACCTGCTCTTGGAATATATATGGATTTTAACTCGAAACTGGATGATAAAGGATTCAACAGGAACAAGATAGCTGAAGACTTCAAAGTAACACCTGGTTCTCAGCTACATCAAGAGATGCAACAAAGACATCAAAGAGCTCAGCAACAAATAAACCAGTCTTTAAGCGGTATAGAAGATCTTTACAAGAAAAAAATGCTCCTACAACATGATTTAAGGAAACTTAAAGCGAAAAAGGACCACTTTGATGATGAGAAAGAGGAGGCATTGAAAGCTGACTTCGTGGACAACGTTGACCAACACACAGGAAGATCATCCATACTCCAGATGCAGGCCAACAATGTCTTTCCGTCCATAATCCCTGATTTTTACTCGATGAGTTCTCTTGACGACCTTGTTGATGGACACCTTAAAGAACTTCCAGAGCAGGAAAAATCTGTTTTAAGAAAGAAATGGAAGCTTTACCAGAAATGGAAGGAACAGTTCAAAACAGCTGTAGATCAAAAGCTTAGGATTATCAATCAGAGGCTTAACTCTATTAACACTTCCTTACAACAGACCAAGGATTTCATAAAGCCTTATGTAGAGACTGTCAGGGTTTTACAGGGTGACTTTGAAAACAAGCTGGAAAAACTGATAAATGAAAACGACTTCTATATAGGGCACTCTAACTCCGTAAGGTTCATGAAGTATATCGGCCACAAAGATGTTAATGGCGGACTGTTCAAAGATGTGATAGTTGTTGATGTTATACATGCGGACATCGCATCTCCCTCAAATGTGCAGTCGCCCGGAGATGGACCTGAAAAGGTTGTGATGCAGTTCAAGGAGTATCTGGTCTGCAAACATGTTTTCGATGAGGTGTTCCAGCCACAGCTGGATGAGAGAAAACATGAAGTCGAGCGCTACATAAAAGGACTTATAGGGGAAGACATGTATTTCAAGGAAGATCTTGATGAAGGCGAAGATGAGATGAATGAGGAATACAGAAAAATCTTGAAACACACTGACAAATATCCTGAAATAAGGACTCCTTCGGACTACAAGCCTCCAGAATTAACACTGAAAAACAAGTTAAGAAAGAACTTGTTAGGTAAACTTGGACTTGGAGCTGATGAGTATTATGTCAAGGGTAAACATCAAGATTTGAGGGAAAATATACTTGGACCCGGATACCCAACGCCTTTCTGGATAAACTTCAAGATAGATAACAGGTTGAACATAATGAAGTGAATTTTTTATGGAGATAAACAGAGAGGTAAAGAAAAAGTACAGGGAGATGATTAACCAGGGGAAGTACAAAGATCCTGAAATAGACCTTAACTATATAATCGCTGTTTCCTCAGGCATAAAGGTTTCTGAGGAAATACCTGCTGAAGCTTATAAGAGAGCTTCCTGGGCATCAAACCAGGGGGCTTCATTCATAGAGCTTTACCTCGGAGGTCCTGCGCAGATCTACAACGAGTGGGATAATCTTCTTTCAATCTCTAGACAGTTAGGCTTAAGTTTTGATGCTCACTTCCCTGTCAACATACCTTTTGACTACTCGAATCCTAACAGGGGTAGAAGAGAACACATGGGTTTTTTCAGAAGCCATGAATTCATGTACGAATTCATAAAGGCCTGGGGCCAGTTCAAGATAGATCTTGACAGACAAACAGACATCAATGACAACCATCAAACTATCTATGGTATCAATGCACATCTTGTAAAATCCAATATCCCCGAGCTAAAGGAGAGAATGGCTTCAGATGTAGCTGTGGATCCATTCGGAGATCCTATAAAACAATCAAGAATATTCCAAAATCCGGATACAAGAAGAGGTTTCTTTTTGGACTACATATGGGACGAGTTAAAGGACAATTTCGACATTGTTCAGGGCATGGCTTCAAACATCGAGGGTTTTACCGACTACAACGAGATATTCCAAAATGAGATAATAGAACATATGGAAAGTAACGGGTATCTCAACGAAGAAATGCTTAGAGCACTGTCCAATATAGGTAATCCTGAGAAGATGGTCGAAAACATAGATTATCTCTTGAAGAAACAAAAAGACATTGTGGAGATTGATGAAAGATCATTAAACGATTATATCCAACGTGAACATAGACAAGAAGAAGTTATGGATTTTACAGATAGAGGAGACTATTTAATGGATTCTCTCAATGATGATGGTCCGGTAAAAACCTACAGAGAACTAAAAGATGATGAGAAAGAGAATTATATAAAGAATTATAAATACGGAAGGGATGGAGGAGAAATGCTTAGACAGAGCGC
>JALDAH010000051.1 GCA_022729275.1 Candidatus Nanoanaerosalina archaeon | reverse complement strand
CAGGTTTTGATCCTTCTAACATGAGTGAAGAAGACATTAGAAAAGCCGCTCAGGCCGCAAAGAACATGGGAGGAAATAAATCTTCTGAATCAGACGAAGGAGTTGTGGATGCGGAGTACGAAGAAGTTGAAGATGAAGAGAAGAAAGACTAGTGACCTTCTTCCCTTCTCCAAACATTTTTTTAAAAAAAGTGATCAAAAATGGCCAAGGAATACTATGAAGTTCTGGGTGTTTCAGAAAGTGCATCTCAGGAAGAAATCAAGAAGGCTTACAGAAAGAAAGCAAAAAAGTTTCATCCTGATTCCAATTCTGAACATGCTGATGAAGAAAAGTTTAAGGAGATAAATAAAGCCTATCAAGTTCTTTCAGATGAGGAGAAAAGGAAAAAATACGACATGTTTGGAAAACAAGGAGTAAATAATATTGGAGGAGGTTCAGCCGGTTTCTCAGATTTCCAGGATCTCTTCAACACTTTCTTTGGAGGTGGAGGTAGAAGACAAAAGAGAGGGCAACACCTAAAAATAGAGGTTGAGATCACGCTTGAGGATGCATACAGGGGAGTTGAAAAAACTTTCGAGGTTAACAGACGGAAAAAATGTGGAGAATGTGATGGAACAGGTGCTGAGAACGGTAATACAAAAAAATGTTCCAACTGTAATGGGAGAGGCCGTGTTGAGACCATAAAGAGAACTCTTTTCGGCAGACAGAGAACCGTGACAAAATGTGGTGAATGCGGTGGATCAGGACAGATACCTGAAGAGAAGTGCGGAAATTGTGATGGAAGAGGCGTTAAAAATGTAAAGGAAAAGCTGAGTTTCAACATCCCTAAAGGAGTTGTGAACGGTCAAAAGCTCAGATTAAGGGGTAAGGGACACGAGATTAAAGACGGGCGGTCCGGAGATCTCTATATATTTGTAAGGATTAAAGACCATCCCGAACTACAGAGAAAAGAAAAAGATCTTTTCACGACAATAAAGTTGGGTATAGGGGATGCTGTACTTGGTGCAGAAGCTGAAGTGCCAACACCAGTATCAAAAGCAAAGATAAAGATTCCTAAAGGTACTCAGCCTGGCCAAGTTTTGAGACTCAAGGGGAAAGGGATGCCTCAAAGTAGAGGTTCAGGTTATGGCGATCTTTATGTAAAGGTAGATATTGACATACCTGAAGAATTTGACGAAAAGGACAGAGAAACGTTTGAAAAGTTCAGGAAAAAACCTGAAAGATCGAAAACTTTCTTTGAAACGGTAAAAGATCTCATAAACTAATTTATTCTGCTCTCAAAGCATCAACAGGATCCAAACCAGCCGCTCTTCTTGCTGGAAGAACTCCAGAAATTGTTCCAAGTACGAAAGAAAACATCAGAGCTCCTATAATCAACTGTGGAGTAACAGACATACTCAACATTCCAAGACCAGCATACTCCTGTACAACGTATTCAGCCGTTTTTGCGATACCGAGACCCAGTGCGACTCCTGCCATACCTCCTCCAAGACCTAATAAACCTGATTCTATCATGAAAACTGTCATGACATTTGAATTACGGGCGCCTACTGCTTTCATTATCCCTATCTCTTTAGTTTTTTCCAAAACAGAAGTATACATTGTATTCATTATCCCTACACCTCCAACAAGTAATGAAATACTGGCGACACCTATAAACAAGCCCTGTACCATAGCCAAGATATTGTTCACAGCTTCCATCATCTGCTCCATCGTTTCCACACTGTATTCATCATCTCTACCCTGTTCCTCCAAAGTTTCCTCTATATCTTCAGCTACTTTTGCAACTTCAAAGCCCTCGTCCACACTTACATATACCATCGAAATCTCTCCCTCTTTGTTAAAAATTCTTTGGGCTTCCTGTATAGGTATAGTTATAGATTGATCGTCCGTAGGATTCCCTAAGGATTCAAGTACTCCTACAACACTGAAACTTTCACCTCTAATCTCAATATTGTTTCTCAAATCAACAGGTTCATCAAATACCGCAGGATAAACTGTATCACCTATGATAGCATTACTTCTATCGTTCTCTCTCAATTCCCTTCCCGTCCTTACTTGGAACTGAGGAAAGACCTCGTAGATATTAGGTGTTCCACCAAAAATAAAGGTAGTCTCTGTCTCACCTCTAAAAGTGACCTCAGCTATCTCCAGGTTCATCGGTTCTGCACTATCAACACCTCTGACACTTTCTATGACCTCAACATCACCTTCATCAAGATAAGTATTTATAGCTGGAGAAAGACCAGGGCCCGTATCCGCCATAACTGTTATTGTATCCACTCCTGCTGTCTCAAACTCTGCTTCAACGGATTCGCTTAAACCCTGAGTAAGAGATACAAGTGCAACTATGGCGGCCACACCTATCAGTATCCCTATAATAGTTAGATATGAACGTGTGCTCTTGTGACGTATGCTTTTTAAAGCCAGTACAAAATAGTCTCCTATCATATCATCAACCACTTAATCCTCCAATATCCTTCTCTGCTTATTCTTTCTTTTCTTATACCAAATTAAGGCACCTATAAGTAGAACAGCAAACACTACAACTACTACAATATTCAGACCATCTTCACTTAGGCCAAACCTGTCAAGCTCCTCAGGAGTGTATGTTTTGAAAACAACTGTCTGTTGCTCCGAAACAACGTTTCCCTCTGAATCCCTGTAATCCATTTCCACAGGTATCTCAACCAGTTCAGTGCTCTCTTCAACGAATATCTGAAAAACTGACGAATCATAATCATCAGGCTCCATATGGCCTATATATACATCATCCCTACCAACAACTTCATACGAATCATCTTCTAGAAGCTTTATCTGGAGGAATTTAGCCTCTGAAAGCCCTCTATTTATCAACCGGATGGACACGTCGAGGGTTCTTCCGGAAATAGGATGGCCTTCTATATTAGCTATACCTGTTTCAAGCTGAGGTTCTCCCCCAACAGTTATACCTGTATATTCGAGTTTCTGGAACTCATTACCCATCTCATCTTCATACCTCAAACCTATTGGAACCTTGTAAGCCTTTTCATCCGCATCAGAATCCGCCTTTACAGGAAAGGTCACTGTCCTTGTTTCCTTGGGAGCGATGCTGCTTATTCTCTTTTCAGTTGTTTCACCTATAGTTATAAGAGGTATCTCTTCTCCTGTATCCATACCCTCCATTCCAAACTGAGCTTGTTCCGGAGACCCAGCCTCAGGTCTCAAACCCAATGAGATATCTATGTTTCTCATCGTTGAATCAGCAAGATTGCTTATATCCAGAGAAACTTCTTTAGTCATTGAAGGAGGTATAAGGTCATCTTCTACCGACACCTGGTGAACAGAAAGAACCGCTTCTCTGGTCCTTACATCCACAGGTACATTATGTGAACGAGTTAATACCTCAGTAGAGGTTTTAAACTTCAGATCGTGTTCTCCGGAAACAGCGTTGTCGTCGACCCTAACCTGAAAACGCGCATGGTATTCCTCACCTTGCTCTATATCACCAAAATACTTTGTTTTTTCTCGGTCTGGATCGATTGAGAAAGGATATTCAGGTACATATTCTAACTCCACGTTTTTTGCTTTGGAATCTCCCGTGTTCCTCAGCTTGACCCAGACATCCGCATACTCTCCCTTCATCAATGGGACAGGTTCAGTTCCAATAAGTATCAACTGAAGATTAGCACCTCTTCTAGAGGTTGTATGTCCAGTTGTTTGAGCAACAGCGTTTGTTAAGACAGCTGTTGTTAAAATCAAAAATATGATTGTCATTTTCAAGATTTTTTTGTTCATTGTGTTACACCATCCTTTATCTCAACTATCCTTTCAGCATATTCTGCAGCGTGAGGATCGTGGGTGACCATAACAATGGTCTTACCACTTTCCTCATTAAGTTCTTTCAGTTTTTCAAGCACCTTTTTTCCTGTCTTTGTATCAAGATTACCTGTGGGTTCATCAGCCAGTACTACATCAGGATTATTTGCAAGGGCTCTTGCTATAGCCACTCTCTGTCTCTGTCCACCTGACATCTCGGAGGGTTTGTGTTGCAATCTATCTCCAAGTCCAACGTCCACAAGCAGTTTTTTTGCTGTCTTCATTCTATCCTCATAATCCATATTTTGGAATACCATTGGAAGAGCTACATTTTCAAGAGCATTAAGATTGTTGATAAGGTTAAATGTCTGGAAAATAAATCCTATCTTTCTACCTCTTAACTGTGCAAGATCCGACTCTTCTAGATTCGCGATATTCCATCTCTCCAGAAAAACATCTCCCTTTGTTGGGGTATCAAGACATCCTATCATGTTCATAAGAGTTGATTTTCCTGAACCTGAAGGACCCTGTACCGCTATAAACTCTCCTTTTTTAACCTTTAAACTGGATCCTCTCAAAGCTTTGACAATAGCCTCTCCCATCCTGTAATGCTTGTGGACGTCTTCTAATCTGATAACAGTATCTTTATCCATTTTTATCGATATCAATAGATTCCAGCTTGTTTATAAAATCTTCAAAAATATCCTTTAGAATCAAAAGCTCTTTATAGTAATTTTCAAGTATTTTCTTCTCTTTTTCAGCTTCTTCTGAATCCATATCCTCATAGGAGTCAATTATTTCAGGTACTTGTTCCTCCATCAAGTTTATAACATTTTTATTGATGTTCTTAAAGCTCAACAAAAAGTTATCTATAAGTCCTTTTTCCATGTGAAAATATACTTTTCTGGAACCAAGTTTTTTGGTTCTGAAAACAACTCCTGTATTACATAGGTTCTTCATAGCTCCAGAAATAGCTGAAAGGCTGTAACCTGTTCTCTCAGATATTTCATTCAGGGATAGTTTTCCGGATTCTATGT
>JALDAH010000080.1 GCA_022729275.1 Candidatus Nanoanaerosalina archaeon | reverse complement strand
ATACTTTGAAGAAGAAGATCGATAAGTTTTCCATCCATCTCTATCTCTTTCTTCTTCATAAGATCGAAGATATCCTCTATAGAATGAGCAAGATCGGATATATCATCTAAACCCATGCCGGCTGCAGAACCCTTTATAGTGTGAGCAGCCCTAAATAAATCGTCTAATGTATCCTCATCCCTTGTATCCTCAAATTCAAGTATATCATCGCTCAATACCTTGAGATTCTCTTTTGCCTCATCCAAAAAAGTCCCCAAAAACTCCTTGCTTTCTTCTTGCATTATTACTCACTCAAAAATTTCTCTTAACAGTTCGATTATACTTTCCACATCAATAATATAATCGGCATCGTCCTGCTCTATAATATATTGACCTATACCAAATATTAAACTTGTGGATTCATCCTCTACGATAACATTTCCTCCTCTGGATTTCACAAACCTTGCACCTATAACACCGTCCTTTCCCATGCCAGAAAAAACGATTGACAGAACCTTTTCTCCAAATATCTCGGAACACGTCCTGAAAAGCCTGTCTATACTTGGAGAGTCTTTCTTCTCTGATTTTTTTTCAACAATATAAACTTCGTCCTCTTTTTCCTCAAATATATTGTCTCTATCCCCTGAACATATGAATATAGAGTTATCCAGTTTTGTTTCACCGATAACGTACTTCACTTCCTTTTCAAGAAGCGTGTTCAATCTATCAGCGAACAATGAAGAGAATCCTGGCGACATGTGGATACAGACCACCACAGGTATATTCATCTTTTCATCCAAGTTTTTAAGAACGCTTTCAATATCTGAGGAAGAACCCGTGGAACCTGCCAAAAGGACGATATCTTTTTCTTTTTTCATATCTATATCGTTTCCCTGATTTGAAACACCGTCAGAATCTTTTCTCTTAGAAAATGCAGCTTTTATTATGTTAACTAGTTTTTCATCATCCATGTCAAGTCCTATCAGATCAAAAGCGCCGTAAGAAAATGAACGAACAGCTTCTTCCCTTCCATGGTGATAACCATCATACACCATGATAACTTCAACATCGTATTTCTCCTTCAATAAGTACAATATATCCAACCCAGATATTTCATCGAAAAAAACCGAAAGAACAACCACCTTAACGTTTTCAAGGTTGACATGTGAAAAAATTTCTGAGCCATTACCCACTAATTTAACTGTTTTATCATCCATTTCTTTGTTTATTATATCCATCAGTTCATTTCTGACCATGAAGTTCGGGTGAGCGATCAGTATGTCGGTCATAAATTTTTTTTGGTGGGTATGAATAAAAAATTGTTTTCCTTTAATTATTTAATCTCAAATCTTCTCGAAAAGAGCGTCTTTTTTCTTTAAAGACCTAAAAAGGTTTCCCTCTAATTTCT
>JALDAH010000029.1 GCA_022729275.1 Candidatus Nanoanaerosalina archaeon | reverse complement strand
TTTTCACCACGACTTGGATTGTTTGACCGTTGAAGAAGTTGTAGAAACTCCAGAAGATGTTCCAGGTTTCAGAGTCACTCTTAAATTCAGAAACAATACTGAAGACCCTAAGGCGGTTCACACAAAAATGGAGTTAGGCGTGGATATAAGGCATAAATCAGAGGATGTTCATGACCCGAGTTACAAGACGGAATTCTCCAAAAAAAAGATCATGGTAGAATCCTACGGCAGACGGCTTATGGTAAGTTCAGAACAGGCCCTTGAGATAAAAGGGGAAACAGAAGTAAAGGAGCATTTTCCAGGAGAAAAACAGGTATGCATAGTCCCTGGCAACCCATTTTTTAAGAAAAAACTTGGACCCGAACAAAAAGCTGAGAACATAATCGAATTTACCACAAATGGTCAAAGGTTCGGAAGGTTGGAGGAGAAAGAGAACAGCATCTCCCTTGAAGAAAACCACGACATAATTGAGAGAAGCTTTACAAACTCTGAGAAAAGCCTAAGAAACCTTGTTTATGACAGAAACGGCAAAGGGATTATAGCGGGACATCCATGGTTTCAAGAGTACTGGGGAAGAGATGCTTTCTGGGCTCTTTTAGGATTAATAGATCTCGGTTACTTCGAGTTTTCTTTAGAGGTTCTTCAAAACTTTGCAAAACAAGAGAACTTTCCCAACCAGATAACTCTGGGAGAGGAAGAGGCCGGTTATCTTGGCGAAGACGTTCCACCTCTCTTCATAATAGCTGCAAAAGAACTGGAGAAGCATTACAAGATAACGGACGAGATACACGAAAAAATGATTGAGGCTATGGAACATCTGAACATAGATAAAAACAATGTCGTGGACCACATACCGGAAGGAACCTGGATGGATACATTGGAAAGAAAAAGCGCCATAGACATACATTCCCTTTGGCTTGAAGCAACCAAAATGCTTGGAGCAAGCACAAATGAAATGCTCGAAAAAGGACTTGAAGAATTCGTTAAAAACGGAGTATTGTCGGACTGTAGAGAAAATGATAACATAACAGCGAACATAGCCATACCTATCATGTTCGGACACCATGAAGGAGAAAAAACTCTTGAGAAACTTAATTCAGAACTGATAAACGAATACGGAGCAGCAACTTTGTCCATGGAAGACGAGGAATATTCTTCATCAAGCTACCACAAGGGCTCAACATGGGGACTGACAACGGGTTGGCTTGCCGCTGCTAATTTTAAAAAAGGCGAGCTTGAAAAAGGACTTGGCCTTTTGAAAAAGTTTTCAAAATTCATGGACAGGGATCAACCAGGTGCATTCCCAGAAATTGTTGATTCAGATACAGGTGAAAACCTTGGATGCGTTGAACAGGCATGGAGTGCTTCGATGATAGTTCACGCAATAGATCGTTACCTGTTCGGTATAGACATAGAGGATGGAAAGCTGGTTGCTGACCCTGTTGAAGGGTTCAACGGAACAAGAAAATACAAAAGGTTCAAGGATAATCTCTACCACATAAGGTGTCAGAACGGTGAGGCCAAAATAAACAAGGTGGTATGAAGGTTGGACTGGAAGAAAAAGTTTCTAGAAATATCGGAAGACTTCCCAGAGCCCGATAAAAACAAAAAATTCTTAGCAGGTTTCAATGCGAATATAGACAGGGTTCTATCGGCCGAAAAAATCATAGATTCGGAGATTAGGCCGAAAGATCTTGAGCGCATAACTAAAAAAGATGACTTGAAGTCTGTTCTAGCTTACTGTAAGGAAAAAGGTAAAAACAAGGAGATAGATATTGAAAGGTTCAAACCTAACATAGAAGATGGAAAAACGTTTATAGGCGGTCAGGGAGGGATAGTATCAACATTCGCTTCAAGGATAGGTGCTAATTCAGCTATATACGCTCCTTTTATATCAAAAAGACTTTCCAGAGCGATGGATGATGAAGTTCTGGTCCCTGTGACCGAAAAAAAATTCAAGAACGTTTCGGATGCTGTGAACTCTGGAAAAACAAAGGAGAACCTTATATTTGAGTTCAAAGGAGACAAGACAGGAAGGTTGATTCTTTCAGACAGCTTAAAAGGTTTTGAACCTGTTTTTATGGAAGATGAAGCGTTTATAAAGTTTATCGATGAAGAAATAGACAGGTTTTTCTTCTCAGGTTTCCACCACATCAGCGAAGAAATGGTCGAAAAGGCTAGAAACCAGTTGAAAACCTTAAACACTCCCATACACTTCGAGTATGTTTATACGGACGGAAAAAAATCGAAAAAGATAGTTGAAGAAATTTTGCCGTGTGTTGAAAGCTTAGGATGTGACGGAGATGAGATGAATCAGATAGCGGAATCGATAGGCTTGGAGCCGCCTGAAAGCCTTAATGAACATGTGGATACAATGATAAAAATCATGGAAAAAACAGGTTTAAGTAGGTTCCATATACACACATATGAGTTCCATATTTGTGTTTTCAGAAAGGATTACGGCATAAGTCCGGAGAAGGTTTTAGACTCTATGGTGTTTGGAGAACTTTGTGCCATCGCATCTGCAGAAAAAGGCGATATACCTTTCATAAAAGATGTCAGAAACTTCGACTTTGAAGAAAAGCATTTAAAGGGAGTTGGAAAAATCGAAGATTTTTCAGAAACAGGCATAGTTTCATTAAACGAATTTTCTATCGTTGCAATACCTATAATAATACATGAGAATCCGGAAAGGTTGGTTGGTCTCGGAGATATAATCTCTTCGGGTGGGTTCTTCTCGGAAATTTTTTAATCCCAGTATCCCTCTAAAATGTCTTTTCTGTCTAAATAGTTCTCTCTAACTTGTTCAAGAGATTCTTTCATGACTTTTGTATCAAGAGCGGTTTCCATAAAACCTCTGTCTTTCTCGTATATCGGTACAACTTGGACATGTAGGTGCTGTATGGATTCTCCGGCTGCCTTTCCAAAATTGATTCCTACATTTATACCTGCTGGATCCTTGACCTCTCTTTGAATTTCTTCAACCCTTTGAACCATTGCAAAAAGCCTGTTTCTCTCCTCATCATTTAGTTCCACCAGAGAATTCACGTGTTTCTTGGGCACAACCATTAGATGTCCTGTGTTGTATGGAAAAATGTTAAGAACAACCATCAAGAAATCGTCCTCGAAAACAGAAAGTTTCGTAACACGTTCATCGTTTTTTGATTGAGCACAAAAAACGCATTCTATATCATCCGGAATCTCTACATTCTCATATTCTTTTCTCTCAGGACTCCACAGATAGGTTTCGTACGGGCGAGTATCCGACATCTTACCACTCAGTCAAAAAACCTTAGGAAACTCTTTTTAAATCTTTCAGCAGGTCCTCTCTTCGGAGGTTCTAGTCCAAGAAGTTTGTGGGAAACATCTTCCACAGAATCTGCTGCTTTAGAATAAGGTTTATGATGTAATACAGGCTCTCCATGAGCTATAGACTCTCTTATGTAATCACAATGAGGTACTTCTCCAATTATCTTTTCACCTATCTTTTCAGAGACAATATCGTGTCTCAGTTCTAGATGATCATCGAAAACCTGGTTCAAAACAACACCTTTTATCTCCACCCCTATCTTGTTGGCAAGTTTCTTTGTCAGAATAGCGTTATCAACAGCCGGATACATAGGTCGGGAAACAATTATTGCCTCATTGCTGGCTTCAAGAGCCCTCTGAACTGGTTTATTGGCGCCGGGAGGGCTGTCTATTATAACAAAATCTTTCTGTCCTAAAAAGTCTAATATAGCGTGCTTTAGGTGATTAGAGTCAAGAGAATAATCCTCAAAATCTGCCGGTAAAACCGATACGCCTGATTTATGCCGATAAACAGCCTGGGTTATATACGCATTTCCTTTAACAACATCGTTCAATGTAGCGCTTGATGCGTCAAGACCGAAATGTCTTGATATATTAGCGCCAGAAAAATCTCCATCTATCAAAGCTACTCTTTCACCTTTCTCGGCAAGAGAAATAGCCAGGTTTGTGGAAAAAGTTGTCTTACCTACTCCACCTTTACCGGACACAATTGAGACTACTCTTGTCATACATTACTTATTGTAATCCACCAATTAAAAACCTTTTTAAGAATACTTCAAAATCGCCTCTATCACAGGAAGTTCTTCTCCGCTCATAAACCTTACAAATGCTCCTCCAGCAATTGAAACATGTGAAAAATCCTTTAAAGAAAAATTTGACTGGTTTAAAAGAGTTGATGTGTGACCTCCACCAAGCAAAGTAAATCCATCGCACTTTTTAACTGCTTCAAGAACTTCCAGAGATCCCTGGCTATATCCTTCCTCATATGCTCCCATGGGCCCTTTCATTATAACTGATTCTGCTCCATCGATTATCTCAGAATATTTTTCCGAGGTTTTGGGGCCGATATCCCATATCATTTCAGTGCCATCAAGTTTTGAAACGCTCACTTCCCCTTTATCATTTCTGATGTCTACGGGAAGAACAAACTTGTCCTGATTTTCTTTCATAATATCCAAAAGCTCTTTTTCCCCCTTGTTAAGTTTTCTGTCCTTTATCCAACTGTATTTTTTATCTATAGGTTTTCCATTCAATTTTAGAGCTATTTCTCCCGGAATACCTCCCATTAAAACTTTTTCGGCTCTTTCAACCATGCTATCGAGCATCTTTACAAGATCGGAAGGTTTGGCGCCTCCCAAAATAAGAACAGGATTTTCAACGGCATCCCTTGCCTTGGAACACTCCTTAATCTCTTCGGACATTAAAGGGCCGGCAAATGTTTTTAAATTTTTCATAAAACCCATCATAGAACCGTGAGGTCTATGAGCAACTGAAAAGCTGTCATTGATGAAAATATCAAAATGTCTTGATATGTGTTTTACAAAAAAATCTTCAGAATGCATCTCGACCGATCCTTTCCTGAGTTCCTCGGATAGAAAACGTACGTTTTCCAGAAGACAAATATCTCCTTCTCTCATTTTTTCCAAAGTTCTCGGGAGTTCTTCACCGAAAAAAGAGTTCACAAACTCTATATCTCTTCCTAACTCCTGTTCAAGTAGAGGAACATGTTCTTTTAAGGATCCAAAATCTTTGTCACCTGGTCTTCCCTGGTGAGCCATTACAACTGTCTTAGCTCCTTTATAAGATATCTCTTTGAGGGAATCAGCGTACTTTTTCAACCTCAGACTTTTAACGGGTTTTCCTTCTTCTATCGGAAGGTTGAGATCGGATCTCACCAAAACTTTTTTTCCTTTGATGTCCTTTTTTTGGGCTTCTTTCATTGGGAAAACCTCAAAAATTTTCCATTGATTCTTCAACTGTCTTTTCCCTGAAAAGCAGGTCTCCTATGGCTTTTATCATCTTTTCAGGGTCTTTTCTCTTCCATAAGTTTCTACCTACAGCGGTTCCAACACATCCCGCTTCCAAAGATTTATCCAACATCTCTAGAAATTCTTTATCTTCTTTTCTTGATCCTCCGGATACAACTACGTCCATATCGCCTGTAATTCTTGTGACCTCTTCCATGTTTCCTCTTGAACCAGTATATTTTACCTTAACCATGTCAGCTCCTAGTTCAAGACCTATTCTTGCTCCATAACTAACAACTTCCGGCGTGGTGTCATCATCTATCTCATTACCTCTTGGATAAGCCCACATTACAACAGGAATTCCGTGTTCTCTGGCGTTTTCCTGAACCTCTCGGAAATCCTCGAACATTTTTTCCTCGGCGATAGAGCCCGGATAAACTGTGTACCCAACAGCATCAGCACCTATTTCAACGGCTCTTTTGACCGTGCAGTTCTTAGGAGAGTAAGGAACATCCTTTTTCATGCTCGGTGTTCCGTTAAGTTTTACCAAAAGCTTGACTTTATCCGAGTAGCAGTCATAGTAGTTCTCAGCTAAACCTTTTTGAACGGCCAAGATGTTGACGTCTTCAGATGTAGAAAGCTTGAAAACTCTTTCAGGATCCGCTGTTTCAGGAAGTCCTCTAAAATCTGACGGGCCGTGCTCCATACCATGATCATAGGCCAAAATAACGGTTTTACCGTTGTTCTTCATTCCCGGAAATCTTTCTTTTTCCATACAAAAAAAACTTGTTCTCCTTCCCATATAAATTTGTCCACATCAACACTAACTTTAAAACCTTTACCAAGAAATTCAAAAGATAGCGGGGTGGAGCAGCCAGGAGTGCTCGTCGGGCTCATAACCCGGAGGTCGGTGGTTCAAATCCACTCCCCGCTATGAGTTCCTTAAAAAGTCTTTCTTCTCTTAGAAATATCTGAAATGTTCAAATACAGATTAAAAAACGGAATTCAGGTTGTATTGCTCTGGTCAAAGGGGGATTGACAGAGACACAGTAAGTGCTCTGTCAGCCAAAATCTTGTCACTTAACTTAAAGATTCGAGACATATCTTCTAAAATGCTTTTTGCACAACACAATAGACTTATTTCCTTCTTTAAGCACGTTCTTAAAGTTTGTGGTTTTTCCACATACCTCGCATTCATATCGAACGCTTTGACCGCTGTTTTGAGCTTTTTTCGGCATACTCGTTTCCAAAACTTTTGTTCCTTGCATTTTTGTTCCCTCCTCGGGATACTGCCCGCCTGACTCGAACAGGCATCTCCAGAAATCCAGTGTGTTTCCAAGAGCCCTAAAAGGGATCTTCCCTCCCTGTTTATGAAATGGAGGTGAAAAGACACAGGAAAGGTTACACCAGAGCAGTTTTAGGGTAAGTTCGTGAGAAATTTTCGACCGCCCTCTTCCGTTCCGGGTTTAGTCCCGGAGGGTTAAAGACGAGCTACTTTTTATCTATCCCCACACAATATTCAGGACATAATGTGTGGAAATAGCTGAGGCTCTATGGAACAGCTTCAGAAAGCTTCTAGTTCCGCAAAACGTGGCCTCAGTATCAACCATCTTTAATCTACCATAAAGTAACTTCCACACCTTTAAAAAGGTTTTGGAAGCTATCGAAAGCTATTTACATTTGTTTATTTTGTTTTTATTTGAATGGTAAAATCTTATTATACTCCGCTACAAACCTATTTTCTATGTGGGCGCCTAATTCCGCGTTACTGTTGGTCGATTTTCAGAACGAGTGGAAGGACCAATCATCGGTTTATTACCTTGGAAGAACCAGCATAGTGGAGAAAAAAGCCAAAACCTTGGTCCATGAAGCCATAAAAAATCAATCTCCTATAGCATATACAAAGAAGTACGGAGACAACGAGGAAGAGGACGTGTTTCCCAAGAACAACATGAGATCTGAGATAATCGACGAAATACCTGTGGAAGAAGGTATAGAGATTTTTGGAAGGAAAGGCTGGGATCCGTTCATAGAAACGTATATAGATGATTTCTTCATAGACATGAATGTTGAGCATCTTTACATCGCAGGATTAGCTATAAATGCAGGTGTCAGAGAATGTGTGGAATCAGCATACAACAGAGGTTATTCAATAACTCTTGTGAAGGATTGTTGTTTAGCGGAGACCTCGGAGGAGTTTCAGTTCACTGTAGAGGACCTACAAAAATATCGTTTTATCACTGTTAAGACATTAAAACAGGTTATCGAGCAACCGTTGTAACAAGGCTGTTCCTGAGGCCAAAAAATATTATTTAACGCCTCCCATTATTATTCTAGAGCCCTCTACTAATTTTTGGGTTTTTAAAAGGAGATGATTAAATCATGCCAGTAAAAGAAGTAAAGGAAGGGATACCCCATACAAAAATATTGGATAAAGACGGAAACGTGGATGAAGAACTTGAACCGGAACTTTCCGAAGAAAAGCTTGTCCAGATGTACAAGGACATGGTATACGCCAGGATTTTGGACAAAAAAGCTTTCAAAATACAAAGAAGAGGTGATGCCGGAACATACGCTCCTGTAAAAGGAGAAGAAGCCTGTCAGGTCGGTGCAGCTCATGCACTAAAAGAAAACGACTGGTTCGTTCCTTCCTTCAGAGAAGCAGCTTTTGCATTATCAAGGGGTATATCACCTGTTAAGCTTTTCAGATATTTCATGGGAGATGCTTATGGTAACAAAGTAGAAGACACTCATAACCTTCCTGTCTCAATTCCTATAGCATCGCAGACTCTCCATGCAACAGGAATAGCCATGGCCTCAAACATAAAAGAAGAAGATGAAATAGCCATAACTTTTTTCGGTGACGGCGCCACATCACAAGGAGATTTTCATGGCGCTCTTAACTTCGCAGGAGTATACAATGCGCCGGTAATATTTTTCAATCAAAACAACCAGTACGCTATATCAACTCCAAGAGAAAAACAGACCGCTTCAGAAACCCTTGCACAAAAGGCAAAAGCCTACGGCATAAAAGGAATCCAGGTCGATGGAAACGATGTGCTCGCAACTTATAAAGCGGTAAAAGAGGCTGCAAAGAGAGCCCGTAGAGGAGAAGGGCCAACGATGATAGAGGGTTTAACCTATAGACTGGGAGTTCACACAACATCAGACAATCCTTCAAGGTACAGAACCGATGAAGAGGTCGAAGAATGGAAGAAGAAAGACCCTATAAAAAGGTTCGAGTTGTATCTGATGGATAAAGGGCTTTTAGATGAAGAAAAGAAAGAAAATATACAAGAGAGAATAGAGAAAGATATTGAGAAACACGTGGAAAAAGCTCTTGAAATGGATTCTCCTAAGACCGAGGAGATGTTCCAAAACGTATATGAAGAAGTTCCCAATATGTTGAAAAAACAACTAGGAATTGCTAAGGAAAGAGAAGGGGGTGGTAACTAATGGAAAAAATGAACATAGTTGAAGCCATAAGAAACACGCTGGACGAACAAATGGAAAAAAACGATGATATAGTAGTTCTTGGAGAAGACGTCGGTGTAAACGGAGGTGTTTTCCGTGCTACAGAAGGGCTTCACGACAAATATGGGGAAGAAAGGGTCATGGACACACCTCTTGACGAAGCAGGAATATTAGGAACAGCTACAGGTATGGCTATAAATGGTTTAAGACCTGTAGCAGAGATACAGTTTTCAGGTTTTCTTCCTCAGGCTTTTCACCATGTAAAACAGCACATATCAAGGATGAGGATGAGAACAAAAGGAGACATAAATCTTCCGATGGTCATAAGAGCTCCTTACGGAGGAGGTATTGAGGCTTTAGAACACCATTCAGAATCTCAAGAAGCTCTTTACAGCCATATAGCTGGATTAAAAGTTATTATGCCTTCCAACCCGTCAGATGCCAAAAACCTTCTTAGAGAGGCTATAGAAGACCCAGATCCCGTTCTTTTCATGGAGCCTAAAAAGATTTACCGTGCTTTCAGAGAAGATGTGAAACAAGAGGACATGCATATAGGTGAGGCTAATGTTGTAAAGACTGGTGAAGACATCACAATAGTGTCCTGGGGAGCTATGTTTAGAGAAACCATCGATGCCGTGGAAGAAATTGAAGAAAATAGAGATGTAACGGTAGAAATGATAGATCCTAGAACCATCAATCCTCTGGATCAAGAAACAATTTTGGAATCCGTAAGAAAAACAGGGAGGCTTGTAGTGGTTTCTGAAGAACCAAGGACAGCCAGCATGGCTTCAGAAATTTCGGCTATCGTATCCGAAGAAGCTATTCTAAGTTTAAAATCTCCTATTAAACGTATAACAGGTTTTGATATCCCTTATCCTCTTTATCAACATGAAGACGTTTACATGCCTAATAAGGAGGACATAAAAAAGAGGATGGAGGAATCCCTAGATTTCTAGGTGTTGAAAAATGGTAGAGAAATTCAGATTCCCGGATGTGGGAGAAGGCATAAGAGAAGGAAAACTCATAGAATGGGCTGTTTCAGAAGGAGAACAGGTTGATGAAGATCAAACTGTTGCTGAGGTGGAAACCGACAAGGCAGTTGTAGATGTGCCGTCTCCAAAAAAGGGATCTATCGGAGAATTGAGGGCAGAAGAAGGAGATATAATAAAAGTAGGGGAAGTCATACTGACGCTTGAAAGTTCAGAGGATGAAGTAAAAACCGTTAAAGAAGAACCTGAAAAAGTTCAGGAAAAAACGCAGGAACCTGAAGACACTACTATCAGGGCGATGCCACGAACAAGAAAATATGCGGAGGAAAAAGGCGTTGACCTCTCAAAAATAGACGCTGATGGCATCATAAAGAAAAAAGATGTGGACATGTTTCTAGAAACCGAAGATGTGGCGCAGAAAGAAACAGAAAAGAAGGAGCCTGAAAGAGTTCTCGCCGCTCCCTCGACAAGAAAATACGCGAAAAACAAGCACGTGGATATACACGATGTTGAAGGAACAGGCCCCGGTGGAAGAATTTTGAAAGAAGATATTGACGGTTATCTCGAAGATCTGACGGAGGAAAAAGGAAAGGTTGTGAGGGAAAAAGTCAGTGATTCTCCCGTTGGAAAAGTAGAATTCAGGGAACCAAGTCTAGAGGAATACAGTTTTGAAAACTACGGAGAAATAGAAAAAGAAGACATATCCAGCGTTAGAAGAGCCATAACCAAAAACCTTGTTGAATCAAAGTACACAGCTCCACACGTAACTGTTACCAGAGACGTAGTTGTTTCGGAACTCTGGAGAATAAAAGATAGAAAGAAAAAACTCGCTAAAGAGCGCGGAGTTAAACTCACTCTCACTCCTTTCATCGCAAAAGCTGTAATAGGCGGTCTGATGAATTATCCTTACATGAACGCTTCTTTTGATGAGGAAAAAGGAGAAATAATAAAGAAAAAGTATTACAATCTCGGAGTTGCAGTTGCGACGGATCAGGGATTGAAAGTACCTGTTGTGAAAGAAGCCGACAACAAAACAATTCTCGAACTAGGGAAAGCCATAAACGAAAAGGCGGAAAAAGCCAGAAAAGGCAATCTAAAATTAAAAGAAATCAGAGGAAGCAGTTTCAGCATCACCAACTGGGGAAG
>JALDAH010000056.1 GCA_022729275.1 Candidatus Nanoanaerosalina archaeon | reverse complement strand
CATTTCTTCTAGTTCCAAGTACTCAGAGAATTTTCCAGCAAGGTATGTGGTTCCCAAAGAATGTTCAAATCTTGAGTGAGTCGCAGAGGGATAAACAAGATTCGTGAATCCTAATTGTTTTATCCTTCTAAGTCTCTGGAAAATCTTAGTGTCCAAAATATCTCTTTCAAGTTCTTCTAGTTTTATGTATCCGTGTATGGGGTCTTGAATCAACATAAACCAAAAATTCCTTTTTAAAATATTTAAAATTGTTTATAAATGTGGACGGCTGTGACACTCTCCAAAACATCTTTTTACATTTGTAAATAGATTTACAAATTAGAACAATGTTTATAAAGATAGGGTGTTGAATTCTGGATAGAATTTAAGATGAAATCATACATCCTGGACAGATATATGAACAGAAGACACGTTGGATCCAACCGGTTCAACACAGTGTCAAATCTGTTCACGGTACTTAGTTTTCCCATTATCGGGAGAACATTCAAGTACCTGTAAAAAAGTCTGTTGCCAGGGTGTTTTTCTCGTTCTCGGCTGAACCATGGAAAACATTTCTGGGAAGGCTTTTTACTGCACTGTCAGAGATGAGAGAAGGTGACCGAATATGAAAAAAACTTTATCATATGAAGAAGCTCTTGAAGAAGAGGTTTTGTTGGATAGACACAGGCAGATACTAACAGATGGAAAGTACAAGAAGGAATCCATCAATAGTATCTACAATGACTGGAAAGAATCCAACAAATCAGGAGCTCTGGCTCTTGAGGAAAACTTCTCCGATGATTTGGAAGAACCAGATTATAATCTTAAGGAGAAAGCTTTTGAAGAATACATGGAGTTAGGAGAAAAGACGGGTCAGCCATACCTATTTGCAGCTGCAGCGGTCACCGCTAAAAAACAAGGACTTCCAGAGGAAATGTACAAAGAAGCCATCTACCAACTGGGAGAAAATTCCACTGGATTGGAAAGGATGAACATTGAAGAAGCTTATGACATAAAACTGGAGGAGATAAGAAATGTTCTATCATCAGAAGAAAAAGAATCATATCCTGAGAAAGGATTGGAACCAGCATACTGAATTCAAACAGTGAAAGGTCATACAACCTTTTTCACCACTCCATATTTTTTAAAGAAAGAGAAACTGTAAAGGATAATTTTAAATTGTACCGGTCACAATTTTTTTTCGGTAAAAAGATGACTAAAGAAAAAAGTTTCAAATGCGAGGAGTGCGATGAAAATTTCGATACTGAAAGAGGGTTACACGTTCACTCAGCAAAAATGCACCACGATACAGAGAAAAAGAAAATCGATCTAAGGATACTGGAACTTCTTAAAAAAGGCAACATGAACATTGAAGAAATCTCCAAAGAAATTGGCAAAAGCAGAGAGATAATCGAAAACCGTATAGAAGAGCTCATGGAAAAAGAATGGGTTCAGAAAAAGGTTGAATCAAGCAGAGAAATCTATTACGATATAACAGAACTTGGTGAAGAAGTTGTTGTTCCTCTTATGAAAGATATACTTGAAGAAACAAAAAGCTGTATCGAAGGTGTTTCAGAAGCATTCAAGAAGCGATTGGGTCCGAAGCTTCCAAAAATTACTGTGGAATGGCCTGAAGAAGAGGAATGAAACACGTCATTTCATTTTTCGCCGATCAGATAAACATCGATATTTCTAGTTCTTGGACTATCTCCTTCAACAAGGAAAATATTCTGCCAGGTGCCTGAAACCAGTGAACCTTTCTCGACAGGTAAAGTCTGACCTGAACCTGTTAAGATATTTCTGAGGTGTGCATGGCCGTTTTTGTCTGGCCCTCTGTTGTGCATATATTTCTTGTCCTCCGGTGCAAGTTTCTCAAGAAAACTCTCCATGTCCTCAACAAGACCTTTCTCATTCTCATTGACTATAATTCCAGCAGTCGTGTGTCTGGAGAAAACAAGGCAGAAACCGTTTTTGATCTCTGAATCATTTATCTTTTCCACTACTTTCTCAGTTATGTTTAATACACCATTTCTCTCTGTTCTGACCTGAAATTCGTGTCTTTCAAACATAACATGATAAGGGTTTAAGCATAACTTAAAACTTCCCCGGTCACAGATTCTTCAAGTAAATCCTGATAAATCTCTTTGAAGCAGTTCTCAAATCCCTTGCCGTTCCTTCTATAAACAGATTTCTCTATCAATAAATTTCTGTCAAAATCATAATGTTCAAGTGATACATCTTCTCCAATCTCAAGCATCTGAAAACTCCTCTTGGCTATCTTATGGTTGTCCTTGTATGGAACATGGTAGTTTGTGAACACGCTACCCATTCCTATAACAATACTCCCCTCTCCCATGGCCCTATCAAAAGGAGCATGTGAATGTCCATAGAGAATTATATCATCAATAAAATCATAAGGAGTTTCAGTCGTGCTGGCTCTTATCTTGAATTCTTGAGGTTTGTGACTGAGACTCATCTGAATATCTCTATATTTTCCAGCCTCCCAGCTAAGTTTTTTCCCAATAAACACGTTTTTACAGTCCGGAGAGTTATTCCTTATTTCTTGATAAAGATCTTCCGCATCCCATTGATCGTGGTTTCCCTTAACTATCTTGAAACCATTAAAAACGTCTTCAAGAATCAGTTCACTGGCTTCTTTAACGTTTTTCGATATATCCCCACCTATGATAAGTTCATCACATTCATATTCTTTTCCGTACTTGTGCACCTTTGAAACGATGTCGAGAAGGTTTACATCAGAACGGGAGAAATGTGGGTCGGAAATTAACATGTATCGTTTGTGATCATTTTTTACAGGTTCATCAATATCGAGGAGATCCTTCATTACTTCTCAATTACAAATTATCAATCCAAGTATAAAAAAATTTATGTGGTCTTTAATACAAGTTTTAAAGTTCAACCAAGATTAGAATAGAGTCTGGAAAGTTTAACCTCGTCGAATTTATCAAAGCCCTTATTTAAAAGAGGTCTAATATCTTCAATGCAGAACCTGTCCTTTGAAGTCAATAATTTACCGAATTTTTTCCTGTAAGAACTTAAAACATTAGTATTACCTTTAAAATTCTCCAACAACTCTTTATTAATTTTTTTACCAGCTTTATCAAAATCAACAAGGATAACAACATCATCAGAGCAGTGAGAAATAGTATCACAGAACTCGCCGATCTCTCTCTTTGAAACCCTAAAAATCTTTTTAGATACACCTAATGCCTTTAAAACCTTTTCATCATTTTTTCCTTCAACTATGAAAGCATCACAATCTCTTTCCATCTTTTTCAATAGATTTTTTATATTTTCCCTGAAAAAGTAATCCTCATCGCTGAATTTTGCCATGGTGCATCACATAATTTAAAAAAAATTTTTAAGAGAAAAAAATTTGTCGGAGAAAATGTCTAGTCCAACAATTTCCCATTGAGAGTTCCATCCTGTCCTGGTCTTGAAGTTATTCTAACTCTTCCCTTTGATGTCTTAACGATAGAACCCTTTGTAATAATGCCTCTCCTCACAAAATCCGGATTAGCAGGGTTTTCCAGAACATCCTCTATTTCAGCTTTAAAGGCTTTTCCTTCTGAATCTGAAACATTAACAATTTCAGCTTTCTTGAGACTTATCTTCTTCTTAGTTCCCATGCTCTTTCTTTCATTAGTCTTTTTCTCTTCATCAACAACTGTCGCTGAAAACTCTCCCATCAGATTTCTTTTCTTCCTCTTTGTGTTGGGTTTGTAAAGACCTCCTGAACTCTTCCTTTTTGATCTTTCGTGAGCCTCTGCCATTTTTATTCAACCTGTTTTTTATTTGAAGACAAAGTTTTTATAAGTGAATCTGGGATAGGATAGTTGAAAAATATTTAATACAGGAGAAAAACGTTTCACCTTTAAATATGTTGTAGACAAGGTCTTATGCAAGGTGTTATTACAGTGTCCCAAAGACCTTTGGATATGCTTGATTCGGTGAAAGGAGACAAAATTTTAGTAAAACTAAAACCAAAAGGAAAGAATAAACAGGTCAAAGTTTAATGTAATTTAACAGAATTTTACATGAATATAAACATGTGGTTAGAAGCTGCTAAGATTG
>JALDAH010000079.1 GCA_022729275.1 Candidatus Nanoanaerosalina archaeon | reverse complement strand
TGATGAGGTTAAACTTCAGAATCCTTTTGCAAGAGATATAGACAACCAAGTTCCTAAAAACACAGATAACATAAAGAGAGACTATCCTAAGACGTTAAGGATAGCTTCAGAGATGCCTACATATCTTTATCATAGACAAAGACCTAACAAAAGGTTTTTGGAACAGAATATACGTTTGTAACTTGGGAAGATGTTGTTAGAGGTGTTGTAATCTCTAGAAAATTCTTGAATAACATGATAAGAGGACGTACCGAATCCACTATGGATTTTGATGACAGGTATGAGGATTTTTACAATGAGTCAGCTTTTGTTAGACAGGACGAGACAGGTCTCACAACCCTGGAAATCAGCGATTTTGCAGGTGAAGACGCTGATGTAGAAAAAAGGTCTTCAGGTGCTTACTTCTACTCCGAGGATATATACATGACCGAATTTTACTATACAGGGATATATGAAGGCAGTATTTTTTCTTATTCTTATGAGTCAGGAGGTTCTGAGGTTGCTAGGATCACAAGGAATCTTGAACCTGGTAATGGTGTTATGAATGCGTATATTATCGCGAAAGCTGTCGAGAAGGATGATATGGAGAAGTTGAAGGCTAATATCTATGTGGATGAGGATGTTATCGAAAATTTTGGGAGCGATCTGAACTTGATATGGGGCAGAGACTGGGAAGATTTTAGACAGGCTCAATTCACAGAAGTTGCACCAGGAATTTACCAAGACACTGTATTTGGCAGTCACGTGGAAAGAATTGTTCATGGATCACCTGTATCCGATGCAAATGTGGCGGTAGGAACTTTTTCTCAGGAAGAGATTCAGGACGGATCGATAAGGGATATAGAGTTCGGAGTGATGATGAGGTGATCTTCACTTCGCTTTGGAAAACATTTATAAAAAACCAAGTATTAATGTTACTATACGATGGTAATTAATGAGTTGGAAGATGAGAGTATCTATGGAAAGGTTCTGGAAGAAGGCAAGAAAATTGTCGCTGGAATCATTATAGGTACTACTTTGCTTGCTCCAACTACGGCTCTAGGTTTTGATATCAGTCATGATTTGGATCCTGATTTTAAAATTGAACAGGTAAAAGAGTATTTTGATGAAGATTACAGATTCTCGGAAATGTATTATGAGCTTATCGACAGAACAGTATATGTTTATAATAAATCGGAGGATATGGACCCTGATGAAAAGGAACAACTGGTCGAATTCGTTTATGATGAGATAAAGCCAAGAATTCATTCAGGTGAACCTCGCAGAATCAGATATATAGTTTCAAGTTTCGATTCTATAAATGAGAACCATCTCTCCAGTCTTTATGAGAAAGGGGTATTAAAAAGACAAGTTCGGGATAGAAAAGAAATAGAAGAAGGCACAGATGATACTATAGAAAAGTTGTTTTTGAACTCCTTATACGGTGTAGAAAAATCAGATATGCCCATGTCGCCTGAAGAAATGAGGGCTGAGGATGAAGAGTTTTTAAGTCATTTTGAAAACATCATGGATGACGAGACTTACAAGATATTTGAAGAAGAAATGGTTTATGAAGGCCTTGAATT
>JALDAH010000031.1 GCA_022729275.1 Candidatus Nanoanaerosalina archaeon | reverse complement strand
TTTAAAAAGTTTGTAAAGGAAACAATTGAATGCTCCGGGAAAAAACCGAGAAAGGTTCTAGTACTGAGCAGAGGTGTAATATATGCAGATAATAATAGGAGCTCAGAACGGAAAAACTTATTCTGTTGACATAGATGGAAACCAGACAAACGCTGTAAATGGAAAAAGAATAGGGCAAGAGTTTGACGGAAGTGTTGTCGGACTCGACGGTTACAAGCTCAAGATAACCGGTGGAAGTGATAAAGATGGTTTCCCTATGAAGAAAAACCTTCTTGGAACAGCAAGGAGAAAAGTACTTGTGGAAGGAGGTACAGGAGTCAAAAACCTTGAGAAAGGTGAAAAAAGAAGAAAAACTATGAGAGGTAATACTGTTTCCGACGACATAGTTCAGTTGAACACTAAAGTTGTTGAAAATGGCTCAAAGGATATAGAAAAACTTTTAGGTGAAGATGAAAACTCAGAACAAGAAGAGGAAGAGAGCTAAAAGAGATGTCAAAAAACCTGTTACCTGAAGTAAACATAGGACTTGTGGGTCATGTAGATCATGGAAAAACCACTTTAACTAGAGCTCTCTCAGGTAAATGGACTGATAAACATTCAGAGGAACTTAGAAGAGGTATCACAATACGTATAGGTTACGCTGATGTGGTTCTAAGGAAATGCAAGGATTGCGAAGAGTATGCTGTAAATGAAAAATGTGAGTGTGGTGGAGAAACAGAGACATTGAGAACGGTCTCTTTAGTTGATGCGCCAGGTCACGAGACACTTATGGCAAACGTTCTTTCTGGAGCAAGCATTATGGATGGAGCTATTTTACTTATATCTGCTGCAGAAAAATGTCCTCAGCCTCAGACAAGAGAACACCTCGAGGCCTTGAACATCGCAGGGGTGGAAAATATAGTGATAGTCCAGAACAAGATAGATCTTGTTTCAAAGGAGGATGCTATAAAGAACTACAGGCAGATAAAGAAGTTCATCAAGGGTAGCACGGCAGAAGATGCTCCTATAATACCGGTTTCAGCACAGCACAGCACCAATATAAACAAACTCATAGAGGCAATCCAGGAAACTATACCAACACCAGAAAGGGATGAAGATGCAGATCCTCAGATGTTAGTGGCCAGAAGCTTCGATATAAACAAACCCGAAACATCCATAAAGAATTTGAAAGGAGGTGTCCTTGGAGGATCAGTGATAAAAGGCCATCTTAAAAAAGGAGATGAGATAGAGATAAGACCTGGAAGAAAAGACGGTAAGAAATGGAAGCCCATAAATACAACTATAATTAATATCATCAGTGGAGGAGAATCAATTCAGGTTGCAAAACCAGGAGGACTATCAGCAGTGGAGACAGAGCTTGATCCTGCACTCACAAAATCAGATAATCTGGCCGGAAACATTTTGGGTAAGAAAAACAAACTACCGGATGTAAAAAACAAACTAGAGATGAAAGTAACACTTTTAGATAGAGCTGTCGGTTCAGAAGACGCTGAGAAAGTTGAAAACATCAAAGAAAAAGAACCTCTTCTTCTAAACGTTGGAACAGCGAAGACATCAGGTTTGGTTACCCAGGCAGGTAGTAATGTTAAAGTAACGCTCAACAGACCTGTTTGTGTTGAAAAAGGAGAAAGAGTTGCCATATCAAGGAGGATAGGATCCAGATGGCGTCTTGTGGGATATGGGATAACCAAGTAGTTTCAGAAAGGTTTTAAATGAGCAAAAATAAATCATATTTCTGGGGGGAACAAAAAGATGATAGAGTTTATACGATCCATTGATCTCGATCAGTTATTTCTGGGAGCAGAACAGCCCATAATAGTTCAGATAGCTATAACGCTTCTTATATTGTTGCTGGGTTACTTAATGGCTCAGATACTGGTTAAGATCGCTAAGAAAATTTCGAGATACAGGGGAGGAGAGAATGTTGAAGAGATAAAAAGAGAGAAAATGCGAACCCCTTACAAATACATAGAGTATACAGTTTCTGTTATCACAATTGTTCTTGCACTCCTGTATATCAATGCTGGAGCTACCAACCAGTTGCTAACACAGGTGCTGAACTACATACCCTCTATACTTTCAGGAACATTAATATTTATACTGGGTTTTATACTAATAAACATCTTGATAAACTTTCTAAAAAGTTTTCTTGAAACCCTGGGCCTTAAAAAATATGCAAAAGACATGGGGTTTGCTTCACAAGGTATAGATATATTTTTCAAGACTTTAAAGATTTTTCTTTACCTTGTAGCTTTAGAAATTGCTATAACGCAGTTAGGAGTACCCACACAGATAATTGAAACCACTTTAAGAGCTGCTTCTTATACCGTAGTTGTTGTACTAGGTTTCCTTGCTTTTTTTGGTTTTAAAAACCTTGTTCAGAATTATGCGGGTCAAATTTACCTCAAAACATCCGATGTCATCAAGAGAGGTAACAACGTCAAGATAGATGGAGAATCGGGTGAAATAAGAGACATATCCACGTTCTCAACTACTATAGCCACCGACAAGGGTTACTTCATGGTGACACCGAACAAGAACCTCATGGACAAGAACATAATGTTCAAAAGAGTTAAGGCAGATATAGAAACCCTTGAAGATATTAAAAACTATTTTGTTGCTCAGGAGCCTTCTCACTGTGGACCTGCATCAGCTGAAATGGCTTTAGCAGTTTTTGGATACAATATACATCAGGAGAGGTTAGCAAAAGTTTCTGGTACAGAGCTAAATAAGGGAGTTGAACCTCCTGAACTCATAAATGCTATCGAACAGCTAACTAACAAAGGTGTCAAAGGAGCATTTGTGGAAAATAGGAACATAACTGATCTGAGTGAGGAGTTCAAAACATGGTTCAATGACGGAGCTCTAATAATAGCAAACTTCGCCAAACCTGTTCTTTTCCCGAATGCATCCAAAGGTCACTACAGTCTTGCTATGGGTGTAGAAGGAAAAGAAATACTGATAATAGATCCAAGTTCACATACAGGAACCGGAGGAGTATACTACGTGGATGACAAAGAACTAAGAGAAGCCATGTCAGAGTTCGAGGGAAGAGAAAGAGGGTATATCGTGCTCGCACCGAAAGATACAAGGGCATACTGGAGAATAGAGAACAACCTTATATATTCAGATATAGGGTTCTACGAACAGTTATCAAAGAACCTGGAGCTACAGCTTGGAAAAATAATGAGAAGTGGAAGGATACTCAAAAACGTGTTCCCGGAATCAGCGGATGATTTCTTGGAGAAATGGAACTCGGAGAACGTTAGAAGGGTCTGGAAAGCTGAGTCAAGAAAAGGAGGTGAAAAGAAGCTCGATGAATTTACTGGTGCTGACGAATAACCCCGAGAAATTTGAAGACTTTAAAGGAGAGTTCGAAAATGTTGAATACCATTCACTTGCAGATATATCGATAAATTCCGGAACCGAGCCAAAGATCAAACTGCAAGACAGGAACATCAAAGAAGAATTTGATGCGGTCTACCTTGAACCAGAGCCAAAAGCATCAATATATTCGAGGGTTCTGCTTGAAGCGCTTCAGGAAGAAAGCGTGAATGCCAACTTGAAACCCAATACTTTCCACATATTAACAAAAAAACACTACCTCTTCAAAGTACTGAAGGAGAAAGGGGCAAAAATACCCAACACCATAGCTTTACCAAGCGAAAAAGGTCTTACTTCTGTGGAAAAAAACATCAAATTTCCTGCAGTGGCCAAGATGTACGAAAATTTCAAGAGAAAAGATATTGCAAAGATAGATAATACTGATGAACTTGAAAAATTCGCCGAGAGAATTGAGTACGGTACGAATTATCTCTTAACACAGGAATTTATAGAGGGAACTATCTTCGATATTCTCTACATTGATGGAACCATAATATCGCTAAAATTAGAAGGTGACTGGGAGGAGAAAGATGTAACAAGGACTTACCATACCATCTCAGTGGATCAGAAAGAAGAGATAAGAAAAGCCGCTGAATCCATAGGTGCTGATATCTGCAGGGCCAGAATAGTCGAGGATACAATAGTCCAGATGAAACCCGAGTTAAACCTTGAAATGTTCAAAAAAATAAGTGGAAAAAGCGTTTTCAGTAAGGTGGCAAAGACCTTAAAAGGTGATAGTGATTAGATGCGCGATCATATACGGCAAAGAATCCGACCAACACCATATATTGATGGAAGAAGCTGAAAAGTTCTTTGATACAGTTTTAGCTGTACCGATGGAATGCCTGAGAGTGGTGTACAATGGAGACGGTGTGCAACTCATGTACAAGACCACCGATCTCACAGAATTCGACTGTGTATTCCTCAGAGTATTTGGAGACGAGATGCTTTTCGGAGAAAACATACCAGAGATACTCGAGACTGAAGGAGTTTATACACAAGTGGATGTAGATTCTCTAACCATCGCCTCTAACAAATTCTACATGATAAAAGTGATGGAAGACGGAAATCTTCCTGTTCCCAGTACAAGTTACACTCTTTCAACGCAGGAAACTCAGAGAGCTGCAGAAGAACTGGGATATCCTGTTATAATTAAAATAATATCAGGTTATGGAGGTAAAGGTGTTATGAAAGCGGACGAAAAATCCGATCTCACACCTATAATAGACACATTGACCCTTTTCGAACAGGATATTTGTCTGCAAGAATATATAGAGAATCCTGGAGAAGATATAAGGATGATTGTTGTGGGAGATAAAACTTTCACATACAAAAGGATTGGAGGAAAGGATGAATTCAGGTCAAATATATCGCAGGGAGGTAAAAGAGAGAAATATGAACCCAGTGAAGGAATGAAGGAAGCTGCGGTTCAGGCTGCAAAGCTCTGTGGGTTTGATTTCTGCGGAATAGATATAATAGAATCTGAAAACAGTAATTTTTATATAGGAGAGATAAACTTTTCCCCAGGTATAGCAGATCTTGAGGATATCATAGGGGAAAACGTACCTGAAATACTGATGGAGCATATGTACAGTAACGCACTCAAGAATAAGACACTGGATTAAAAGGTTTAAGTTCAGAGATTTTCTTCTACCATGTCAGCTATTCTAACATATTTTTTCCTTCCATTTAAAGCATTTACTTCTGTAAATGTTTTTATAAGATTCTCTCCAGTATCTGTATCTGTTGCAGGACCTGAAAAAACATCTATACTTACATTTTTCTCGCCTAACATGTTCTTAGCTCCTAAAGCTGCCACGGGATCCATCACAGTTACTATATTGTATGCGGTATGTTCAACAATCTCTTCCTCCGTTAAAACCTCAAAAACGTTGTCATAACCTATTATACCTCCTCCCAGCTCAACAACAATAACATCAACTCCTTTGGCAGACACAGTGTTTAGAACACCTTTTGAAGCACATAAAACATCTTCTGAACCATTTGTTGTTGATAAGAGACCTGCATCAACGAAATCCATACTGACAACAGCACCGTATTCCTCCATCTTTATCCTGTCACGCTGTCGGGTGAAACCAGTTAACTTGGCAGCGCCTACAGAAAGACCTCTTTTAGAAAGTTCTTTTATTAAATTAGACGCAAGTGTGGTCTTTCCAGAATCCATCCTGGTACCAGAAACCATTATTATAGGTGCGCATCCATTTAGCTCTGTATCCATATTGATGGAAAACTCCTTGACATTCATCTTTTCTCCTTCTTCAACAAGAAAACCCAGAAACTCAACAGAGAATGGCTCACCAAGCTCTTCAAAGGATGAAACACACTTGCCTATGGCTCCACCCCCACCTATAAAATCCAATACATCTCCCTTTTTTGCCTTGTCAGGCATAAGACCTACAAAACCTTTTACAGCTTTCCTCTCGCAGAGCACTCCGATTATGTTCATTCCCTTTTCAAGTGTATGGGTTTCACCGCCGATAGCCTCAACTTTGTCGTAGCTGCCTCCTTCAGAAACGATCTTTACAGCAACTATATCTCCCTCCGAAACTTCTCTTCTGCCGCCATCAATAAAAATAGTTTCAGGCAGCTCAACTCGTTTAAGGCTTGAGGATACGATGTCAGGAACAATTTTCTCCATATCCCCTAAATTAGAAAACCAGTTTATTTAAAACCTTCACCGTTCGAACCAATATTCACAATCCTTGAACCTTCAATAACCTTATCAGAATCAGTTATGGACTCTATAAAGCCCTTGTATTCGGAGGAAATTTTTTCAACTGTGTTTCCTTCATCATCGATGACCTCTGCTATGGTCTGACCAGGATCTATAAACTCACCCAGATCCACAAATTTTCTTAGATGCCCATAATTATCAGAATACACAGATACTATCTGATCAAAAAAATAAGGTTCTTTCACGACAGTTTCTCCCTCTAAAACTCCTTTAAATTTAAGTACATTCTCCACGTAATTCAGATAATTTTCAAAATCTTCTTCATCATGACCTGAACCTCCAGAAACCTCGAAAGTAATCACAGGTACTTTTAAAAGTGGTAATATGCTTGATACAGTTCCTCCAAGCCATGAAGGTGCTGACCTCATTACAAAATCCGTACCGCTGTTTTTAGCCATCTTCTCCATCTCAAAGATTGTCTCCTGGGGAATTCCGTTTGAAACCTTGAGACGTGTCTGGTCGACCTTGAACCCTCCAGAAGTAGCATTGTGTAGATCCAAAACAAAATCAAATTTTTTGAATTCTCTTAGTATCTCTCTTGCTATCAACTGTGTTGTGTTGAGCTTATTTTTTGAATTCATGTTTTCAAAAGCCATTTTAAAACACCGGTTTAGATCCCTCATTTCTCCCTCGTTTTTCTCAAACCGAGGCCATGGAGTCATTCTTCTTCCCTCATCACATGCAAATATGTTTGCATCTGAAACTATATGCACGGTTCCATTGAAAACATGGTTTTCCAAATTCTCTTTGAGGTGTTCCGCTACCTTTCTGGCAAGAAATTCGTCTCCATGAACCCCTGAAAGAACTCCGCATACGGGTGAGCCCTGTCCGAAAACATGTTTAGCGAGCTCGAATGTGCCTTCTTCTGTCTTGAATTTTTTCAAAGTTTTCTCTGTCGACATATCAAAATTTTCGTATAAAACAGATAAAAACTTGAGTAACCCAAAAAATTTCATGCGCTGATAGTCCAGTGGCTAAGACTCCAGCTTCCCATGCTGGCGACCCGGGTTCAAATCCCGGTCAGCGCATCCCTCAAGTGTTAAAAATGAAAAAAATCATCTGTTTTGCTTTGATATCTTTATTACTCCTTTCAAACTCTCTAGGACTTTTTTTGAGGTTTCAAAGCGATAGTTCCGGAGCTGATATAAACCTAGAGGATGAAAATAGTATATCCGCAACAGAAGAAGATGATAACTTCAGTTTCAGTATCCGAGAATTGGACGAAGAGGAATATGTGCTCGAGATAAGACTTCTTGTACTGGGTTTCCTGATTTTTTTTATCGCTATTCTTTACCGATTTCTGGGATAATGCACGACAGTCTTATTCTCTTTCATTTCTCAAAAATTCATTTATCTGTTTTACCCTTTCATCTTGACCCAACATTTCATATACCTCAGCTTCTTTTTCAAGCTCCAAACATTTCAGTCTCATTCCTCTGATATCTAGTTCCAGAGTTCCTCCAGAGATGTTTTTGAAGTATATACCGTCATCTTTCCCTCCCATTATTTCTACTTCGATACCATTTATTTCAAGGATAACTCTAGGATATTTTCCTAAAGTTCCCTCATATATGTGAATGTCCTTCTTTATGTATTCTGAAAACTTCTTCTTTATCACTCCAAGTTTTCTTTCGTGGACTACTACATCTATATCTTTAGGGAGAATATCTATACCCTGTAAAAACATGTTACAACTACCTATAACCATCCATTCAAAATCTCTACCTATAATTTTTGATAGTTTCTCGAGCGCTTCTAAAATGTCTTCCCCCATACTTTTACTTTATGACATTATCAATTAATAAACAATTACATCGATAAAAAAAAGAAAAGGTTATTCACTGTTCAGTTCCCTTTCCATTTCCTCTATAAATTTTATTGCTACTTCAAAATCTATTTTATCGTCTATATCGTCATCAACATATCTTTTTTCTATCTTTTCATATGCTTTTCTACCTTTTTTTTCCACAAACTTTTCTTTAAGCTTGTTAAGCTTTTCAGCTAATTTATCACCATCCATTGATACCACATATATGAAAAGAAAATAAAATCTTATAAAACAAATACTCTTTTTCAGATAGTTTTTTATGTGAAAAAAACTGTTCTGATACAACCGAACAAAGACCGATTATTTAAAAAAGAGATATCTCTATTGTAATCTATATGAAACTAAAAACATTTCTAATATTGGGCTTATTGATAGCTGGTTTTTCGGCTTCATTTGGCTTTAACTATGAGGAAACAGGTAATAACTGGGATTCATCGGTTGCTGTTCGAAACTCGACGTGTTATTCAGGAGAGGATTTAGGTATTAGAGACCACCAGACCTATTTACAGGATCAAGAGGATAAAAGATACGGTATCAATTTCTCAGGATATTTCAAAACACCTACACCATGTTATAAGCTGGAAATAGATGTTGAAGAGATACAAGAAAACGTCTATGAAATTGATATGTTGCCTGTGGAGGATCTGAAAGATGGTGAAGTATGTATCGAATGTGTTGGGGTTCTTGAATACGATGCTGAGTTCAGGTCAAGAAACGAGTTTGAACTCAAAATTTTACACAGTGGAGAACATGTAGAAACATTTAATATATACGAAGACAAAAACGATGAACCCAAAATACCTTCTGAAAACGTGTCTTTTCTAAGAACCATAATTTCTTGGCTGATGGGTCTGTTTTAAAGAATCTTCCCTTTAAGTATCGGATAGAAATGTTGAAAAAATGAACAGCAGTATCAAAGTGATGATGATAGCTCCGCTGGGAGGTATATCTAAAGCGTAGGCCGAAAATATTCCCACAGTCATCCCTGAAACGCTCACACCTAATGAAAGAATTACTGCGTTTTTGTACGATTTAGCGAGTTGTAAAGCGGTTAAAGGCGGTATAACAATAAGACCTGTTACTAAAAGTATGCCAACCGCTCTCACCGCTGTCACAACCGATAAAGCCACAAAAAATGTTAAGAGATACCTAACTCTTGAAGTTTTAACGCCATGAAGCTGAGCGAGTTCTTCGTTGAAATTCATCTGTATAAGAGAGTCATAGTTGAAAAAGAAGAAGCCGATAACAGAAAAAGTAACAAGAGCAGTAAAACCTATATCCATGAAACTTACTGAGAGTATGCTTCCGAAAAGGTATGAAAAAAGATCAGCATTGAACCCACCTACGATACCTATGATCACAACAGCTATCGCCATTCCAGTAGAAAGTGCGAGTGCTATGGCTGCATCACCATGCGTCCTCTTCTTCGAAACAAGGTAGTTTATACCAAATGATCCCAGACCCGCAACCAGAAAAGCTGTCCACACAGGGTTTACATTCAGAAGAAATCCTAGTGCTACACCTCCAAAAGATGCGTGGGCCAGTCCATCACCTATAAGAGACATCTTCTCAAGAACAAGATAGATTCCAAGTATCGATGTAGAAACAGATATCATAAGACCTATCAAAAGCGCTTTCCACATGAAATCGTACTGGAAAAAATCTATAAATATCTCAATCATGTTCATGACCTCCATGGCTGTAATGCCTAAAATCGTCTCCATAGGTCTCTTCAAGAATCCCTGGTAACTCTTTCGTATCTGCCTGACAGCAGACAGACTTGTTCAGATAAATGGCTTCGTCGGTATGTCTGGAGATAGCTCCTACATCGTGGCTTATCATCAGAATTGTTATACCCCTGTCCTCCCTTATCCTGTCAAGATAACTGTAAAATGCTTTCTGAGATTTTATGTCCACTCCAACTGATGGTTCGTCCAGCACAAGTATCTCAGGATCTTTCAGGAGAGATATCGCTGTTACAACTTTTTGTTGTTGGCCTCCTGAAAGCGATTCGAATTTTTCGGTAAGATAACTCTTTATCCCAAGCTCCTCCAGTAATTTATAAGGCTGATCGACATCATCAAGCATAAGAGAACTTCTCAAGAGTTCCTCAACCGTGGCTGGAAAGTGATGGTCTCTCTTGTAGTGCTGGGGAACATAACCTATCATGCCCTTTCTACGTGCCTTTTCAGGTGATCTTCCATAAACCTTTATACTTCCACTGTTTGGTCTGAGAAGACCCAAAATGTTTTTGGCAAGTGTGGTTTTCCCCGAGCCGTTGGGTCCCACTATCCCAACAAAATCTCCTTCTTCTAAATCCATAGAAACGTTTTCTAATATGGTATTATCTCCAAAGCTAAATGAAACAT
>JALDAH010000041.1 GCA_022729275.1 Candidatus Nanoanaerosalina archaeon | reverse complement strand
AGATGCAGATACATGGTCTACAACTGTGGAAGTAGTTCCCGGCGGCGAATACATGTTAGAGTTTGAAAGTGTGACAGGTTTTGAATCTCCGGAATTATCCGAAATGGAGAGATACGTGAACCTGGGACCAGGAGAGTCAAAAACCATACAGGGAACCTATGTACAGACAGGGGAAGAAGTTGAAGAGGAAGTTGAAGATGAAATTGAGACAGTAACCGAGGAAGAAGGGTTACTCGAAATGGTGGCAAACATCCTGGGTATCGAAAATCCTTTGCTTCTGATTGTAGTACCTGCAGCGATACTCCTTGTAATAGTAGTGGTCATCATACTCATCATAGCCCTTTTCATCAAGATGATGACGAGCAAGAACAAAGAGGATTAAAAACCTCTTTTTCCTTTTTTTATATTAAATTCTGATTAATTATCCGAATCTTCAGTTTCGTCTTTGAAAAAATCATTGGATTCTATATGTTCTATTATCTCTCCCTCAAATATTCCTGTCTTAACAGAAATCTCATTAGCCAGTTGGGTCTTTTCAGAGGTATTAATTAGGAATTCATCTATCTCGTTTCCATCAACAGTTGAATAGTTAACAGTTACCTTGGAATTATTTTCCATATCTTCAATATCTAATGTGTTAAGTGAAGGCGTTTCTAGTATGTGTGAAACAAATGAGACAGTTATTAACAAAAATACAAGAACAAGTAAGATAAAGAAATCTCTTTTCATATTTTATCCCCCCACAAAGAGTTGAATATGGCCACACTTATTTAAAAATAGGTGCCAAAAACCGATAAACTTATATACTAGTAATGTTATTACTATATAGTAACAATGTATGAAGATAGTTCTGAACCCTCGGCATACGAAAAATTCAAGGAGACGGCTAAGACGGTTACAGCTATAGGGCTTATAGCGGGTTTCTCTTTAGGTATCTACAGCGGTATCACATCTGATGAAAAGATACCAAAATATCAATGGATGCAGAACAAGATAAGAGAATCAAGTGAGATAATGGAAGATTACTTCGAGGAGCGAGAAAAAACAGAAGGAGAAATTGTTGAAGAAGTAATTAAAGAACCAGACATTAAATACGGAGAAACCGTAGAGAAAATGGTTCCGGATTACAGCGAGAAAGATAAAGAAAAGTTAGGGATAAAGATAGATGAGATATATGATATGGTAAAGAGTAACGGTGGAGTTCAAAACGCCAGAAAAGAGATAGTAAGAGACTTCGATTATATAAAAGACAATGCAGAGAACAATCAAGAAATAAGGGCTCTAGTAGGTATAAGAATGATCGAATCCGCAGGTAGAATTGATTCAATTTCACATACAGGTAACGCAGGGCCATACCAGTGGGGTTCATTTATCGCAAAGCATTACGGTTTGGAAGTCAACAGTTCGATCGATGAAAGATTCGATCCTGAAAAATCTACTGAGGCAGCACTTGAATATTTGAGAGATATGAAGAACAGGTACGACAAATGGGATTTTGCGGTACTTTCATACCATCAAGGAGAGACCAATGTCAACAACCTGATATCAGACCACATAGAAAACAAGTATGGGGAAGAGGTTTCTAATGGGAGAATCAATGGAGACATACTTGAAAAATACGGTGTAAATCTTGTGGACGTTCTCGAAGATAAAAAAGCTGTAAACAACACGATGAATCCAGAATACAGTCTTTCAGGTGTGAATTATGTACAGAAAGTTTTTGCTGCAACAAAGTTATTCGAGGAATACCTCAAGAATAACGATACAGTGGAGATAACAAACATAGAGAAACATATTATTAAAGAAGGTGATACTCTCTACGACATTTCAAAAAGATACAACACAGACCTTGATAATATCCAATACCACAATTCAAGAATTTTAGAACCAAGTCTCATAAGACCTGGTATGAAAGTTAATGTCCCATCAGGGATTTACGAGAAAAGAACCGATGAAATAAGAGACGTTTACTAGATAGGAGTAAGAAAAACGAAAACTATTTAAAAATAAAGTGTTATTTAAGGAATCTATGATCACAAAAAATAAAGGTACATATGACGCTGAAGAAGTCAGATACAGCATCAGAAAAAAATGGAAGCCTGAATTAGAAAGAAACCACCCTCAATTTTTCACAAAAAGGTTTTACAGACCTGAAGAAGCCCTAAGGATAATCCAAGATATCGAGGAAAAAGTGGATGATATCGCGGAAAGATACAGCAGAGAATTCGAAAAAGAGGTTCCTATCATGAAATTTCTGGAGGATCAAGAAGACTACAACATCGAATTAAAGCTCAATAACATAAATGAGCTTTTAACATATGAATCAAGAGAGATGGACATCAATGTAAGTTTTGATTACAAAGTAACAGAGCAGAACACAAGATTTGGCAGAAGTTACAATAGAATTATCGAGCCTGGAAGGAAAAAAATCCAGGTAGAGATGGAAGCATTGACCGATTTTGTCTCAGATGAGGAGTTCGAAGAGTATGACAGGGCACTAAGAGAGATGGGGTTCAGGTAACCCCTCAAAATTTTTTTCTCCGGAAAATATTTTTTTAACCCCTACCAATTATCGTATAGTAAGGGGTCATAAAAAATGGGTGTAGGAAAACACATAGAGGATTATAGAGACGTTGTAGGAAACGGTATCATAGACAGGCTTGAGGATAAAGCCGGAAAACTAGAAGACAAACACATTGTGAATGTTAATTCCACAAGTTCAGGTGGTGGAGTTGCTGGATTACTACTTTCTATTGTTCCATTGATGAATGATATAGGTATAGATGTAGGATGGAGGATACATAAAGGTTCTGAAGATTTCTTCAAGGTAACAAAATCCTTTCACAACTCCCTACAGGGAGGAGAGATAAACTTAACTGATATAAAGGAAAGACTTTATAAAGAATGGGCGGAGTTCAACTCGAAGATAGACCACTTCGAGAAACACGATCTTGTTATCATACACGATCCTCAACCCCTTATAAGGATAAATACCAGAGAGGTTAACAGCCAAAAATGGGTCTGGAGATGCCATATAGATATGGAAGATCCCAACCCTGTTGCTTTCAACTACCTTAAACAGTTCATAGACAGATATGATAAGGTGGTCACCACCCAAAAAATAGATGGTATCAGACCACCTCAGAAAGTAATGCCGCCATCTATAGATCCTCTTAACACCATAAACAAACCATTAAAACAAAAAACAGTATCTAAATATTTGCACAAAGCAGGTATAGAAAGAGATAAACCTATCATCGCACAAATAGGTCGTTTTGATAAATGGAAGGATCCATTGGGCGTTATAGATGTTTGGGAAGAAGCAAACAAGGAAATTGACTGTAAACTTGTTCTTCTGGGTAACATCGCTTCGGATGATCCTGAAGGTCCTGAAATGTTTGAGAAAGTTAAGAAAAAATCCGAGAAACATGAGGATGTAATAGCAATAGCTGAAACTAACGAAGTACTTGTAAATGCTGTTCAGCGAGTGGCGGATGTGGTTCTACAAAAATCGATAAAAGAGGGATTTGCATTAACAGTTTCAGAAGCTTTATGGAAAGAAACACCTGTCATTGGAACAAATGCAGGAGGAATCCCTTTACAGATTGAGGATGGAGAGAACGGTTTTTTGGTCAAAAGTAATAAAGAAGCAGCGAATAAAGTGGTGGAGTTGATCAGAAATCCTGAAAAAGCAAAGAATATGGGAAAGAAAGGTAAAGAGATTGTAAGGAAAAAATTCCTTATAACGAGACAGATGGAGGACTGGATCGACCTATACAATGAAGTACTTAACGGCAGTTAAAAAGAAATAAAAAAGAAATGGAGGTCAGAAGCTTCCTCCAACACCGAACCTAAGCTCTAACTCTCCAACGTCCATCTCTGTATCATAGTCTTCGTCAAGTTCTCTGATATTTCCAAAAGCATCGATCTCTCTTCTAACATTTCCGCTCATGTCAATGTTTGCGTTTGAATAAGCTGCTCCTAAATTCATGTAGATACTTCCTTCATCATTAGCACCTATCCCTTCGAGAATTGCGTATTTAATGTTAGCTCCTGCTATAACCCCGATACCACTGCCACTTAGCCTTGTGTACTCATCAGCTTTAAGGTCCGAATCATAAAATCTGATATTCATCTCTTCGTCAAAACTAGCTGATTTCCTGTTTATTCCAACATCTATTGACATCTTGTGAAGTCTACTGTCTTCTGGTTTGTAGGAAAACCTTCCACCAAGAGCCATGTTTCCTATTCCTATATCAGCTTCTTGGTAAACATATGCATCCATCTTCTCCGGGAATCCCATTTCTATATCATTGATGTTTCGAGAACTTTCAGATGTAAAGCTCTTGTTAGGTCCTACTTTTCCGAATAGTTCTCCAACTACTCCATCCTTATTGTAGACTTCAAATGAGAGAATTCCTGAAACACTTAAATCAGCTTCTTCTTCACTGTAATTTATGTTGAGAGGCTCGTCTTCAAAAGATTCTGCGTATCTATGCATAAATCCTGATGTATCTAAATTAACATTTGTGGATACCATGTTAAGATTCAGATCTACATCAATGCCTGCCTCTTTCATATAGTTTTCTTCCAATACTTCTTCCTGAACAGGTTCAGCTTCCTGAGCCTGAACATCTGCAGGTTGTCCTGAGAGCGCTACAAGTAAAGCTCCGGTTCCAACAGCTGTCTGAATAGCTTTGCTATCCTTCAGCTTGTCCCTAATATATTTCATGACAGTAATTTTTATCACCTATTTAAAGGATTGAAAACGAACCTTTATAAACCTTTGTTATTGCAAAGTAGTTAATTATCGTTTATTTTTGGTTCTAACAGAGTCTGTAAACAGAAACACAAAAAAAAAGAAATGATTTATATAACTGAAACAACAAAGAAGGAAATGTCAACAAAGGGGATGTGGGGTAACCAGGCATCCTGATCGCCTCCAGAACATGTTTCTGGAAATATGAGCGTCAAACTACGCGATGATAACAAACCAGGGGAAAGCGATCGATCCCGGTTCAAATCCGGGCATCCCCATAAATAAAAATTTATTTCTGAACACTTTTTTAATATAAAAACCGAAAAGAAAAATACTATGATAGAAAACCAAATACCCCAGTTTCTAGTGAACCCTCTAACATTTATCATAATAACATTAGTTTTTTACCTTGTCGGTAAAATAGCTGTTAAACCAATAGTCTCGACAGTACTGAAGAAAAAAAGCAGAGCTATGGCAAACCTTTTCTCAAAAATAGCTCTTTATACCACAGTAATAGTTGGACTTGCAGCAGGTCTTACTGCCGGAGGATACACAGAAATTCTTAGATCTCTAGGCACCATAGTAGCAGCAGGAACAGTAGCAATAGGCTTCGCAATGAAAGATACTATAAGTGCTGTAGTCGCAGGAATTTTCATAGTGATAGACAAACCATTTGAAATAGGAGACTGGATAGAATGGAAGGACAAAACAGGAATAGTCGAGGACATAGGTCTGAGAACAACCATAGTCCAGACATTCGACAAGGAAAAACTTACAGTTCCCAACAGCGAACTCGCAAACTCCACGGTTAAAAATCCTGTGGACGGTGAAAATGTAAGAGTGCAACTAGACTTCGGAATAGGTTACAACAGCGATATCAAGAAAGCGAAGAACATAGTTGAAGAAATCCTGAAGGAAAACGATTCTATAGCTGAAGAACCTGCACCCGACATGAAACTGGTTTCTCTTGGAGACTCATCAATAGATTTCAAGGCCAGGTACTGGATAGACAATCCTAAAAGAGCAAATTTTGTGAAGACAAGAGAATCAGTCCTCAGAGAGGTTAAAAGAAGATTCGATGAAGAAGGGATCAATATTCCTTATCCTACAACGACTATTGCGGGTGAAACACTGAACATAAACAAGGAATAATCTAAAAGGGTTGATAGGCTCCAACCCTTTTTCTTTTCTTTTTCTTGAAACCAACTTTTTTTATATAAGATTAGGGTTTAAAGATTTCATGTTATGAGGTTCTACTTTGAGACATACGGCTGTACCACTAATAGGGCGGACACGGATACTATGAAAGGTATAGTAGGAGAAAACGGACATCAGATCGTGGAAAATGTTGAAGATGCAGATATCTTGGTGATTAATACCTGTATAGTTATAGGTAAGACGGAGAACAAGATGTTAAAAAGGATCAGAGAGCTCTCAAAAAAGGACGCAAAACTTGTTGTTTCGGGATGTCTATCTTCAATGGGAAGGGAAAAAATAGATCAGATAGATCAGAACATCGAAATATTCACCCCTGATGAACCTGGAAGAATAGCTGAACTGATAGATAAGGATCCTGAAACTAAGTTTGATGCTCCCAGCACCATCGATGGAGTTGTTGGCAGGGTTCAGATTTCTGAAGGATGTCTTGGTAACTGCTCATACTGCATAACAAAGTATGCGAGAGGAAGATTGAGGAGTTTCCCAGAGAAATCGATAATAAAAAAAATCAAGGATATGGTGAACAAGGGAGCCAAGGAGATAAGGCTCACTGCTCAAGACACAGGTGTCTATGGAAAAGATAAAGGATCAAATCTTGTTGAGTTACTTTCAAAACTTTCAGAGATACAAGGAGATTTTAAGGTAAGAGTTGGGATGATGAACCCTACTTCTATCAAACAAGATTTCGAAAAACTGTTTGAAACCATGAAAGACGACAAGTTTTACCGGTTTATTCACCTGCCCGTTCAATCGGGTTCTGAAAAAGTTTTGAATGATATGAATAGAAATTACAATCCTGAAATTTTTATCAAAATGGTGGAAGAAGCCAGGAAAAAACTTGGATCAACAATTTCAACGGATATAATCACTGGTTTTCCCGGAGAAACATCAGAAGATTTTGAAAAAACTGTTAATTTGCTTGAAGAAACCAGGCCTGACATAATAAACATAACTCGATATTCTGAGAGACCGGGTACTGAAGCGGAAAAAATGAAACATACTTCTTATAACAAATCTAAGAAGAGATCCAAAAAAATAACAGAATTAAGAAACCGTATATGTGGAGAAAGAAGGAAAAGATTGGTTGGTGTTACCGTGGAAGCAACAATTATAGAAAAAGGACAGCCAGGAACAGTAATCGCTAGAGATAAATACTACAACCCTATTGTTATCAAGGAAGAATTGGTTATTGGGAAAAAAATTGATGTAAAAATAAAAAAGGGTAAGTGGTCCTACCTCATTGGAGAGGTTTAGAAACCTGTGATAAAATTATTAAATGTATCCTACTTCTTCTTTTTTGAAGATTTCTTCTTTTTTGAAGATTTCTTCTTTTT
>JALDAH010000007.1 GCA_022729275.1 Candidatus Nanoanaerosalina archaeon | reverse complement strand
TGCTCCAGTTTCTGCAGGCTGAGCTGGTGCTGCACCTGTTGCAACTGCCTTGTTCATTGCTTCCTCGATATCAACTCCTTCAAGAGCTGCTACTAGAGACTTGATTCTTGCTGAATCGAGTTCGATTCCTGCAGCTTCAAGCACCTTTTCGACGTTTTCTTCGTTTATTTCCTTTCCTGCTGAGTGAAGCAGAAGCGCTGTGTGTACGTATTCCATATTTTTCACCTCCAAATATTAATCCTCAGATTCCTCTGAGTTTTCTTCATCGTTTGAACCGCCTGACTCCAGATCTAACTCGGAGTTCAGACTTTCTGCCTGGCCATGAGCTTTGGCCAAGATATCCTCTATCACATCTTTTTCAAAGATGGACGCGTTGACTGCAAGGTTCTTGGCTTTTCTGATGTGCTCAACGAAAATGGTCTCTGCCGTGGAGCTGTTGATGTATCCTGAATTGACCGCAAGGTTGAAAGCTCTTGCAGCAGCTGATTCAACTTTCTCCATGTACTCTTCTTCATCTATAGCAAGCACATCTTTCTCAAGGATCTCACCGTTTTCGTGAACCATTTTGAGATCAAGGCCGACCTTCAGTGGTTTCATTCCCAGTTTGTTAAGCACTGAAGCCACATCAGAAGATATTTTATCTCCTTCTTTTACTGCTACAGAACTCTTGGTAACTTTTATGCTGCCTTCCTCCACACTGGTTTTTGCACCAAGTTTCTGAAGTTCGCCAATCATAGGACCTGGACCGATGCCAGTATCTCCTTCATCTATCACTATATCATTTGGAGCTATCTCTCCACCTGAAGCAGGAGCCGATGACTTCTTGTCCTGAATCGTCTTGTAAAGACTGAACGGATTGGAATCCGAGAAGATGAAAGCGGGTTGAATGGCCTTATTTTCCATCAGTTTCTCTATGTTATCCTTTTCAGCTTTTTTCAAAGCGATCTCCATAAGAGTCTTCCTTGACATCATCTTTTCTGCACTTTCACCTAACTCCAGATTAATCTGCTGAAGTTGCTTGGCTGGAAGCGCATGCATATCAAGTATTCCAACTACTTTGCTTTTCTCTATCTTCTCTTTCATCTCTTCTACAATCTTTTCTTTTTGTTCTCTGCTAAGACTCATTTCACATCAACTCCACTACAGGACCCATGGTGAGCTTGCAGTAAACATCTTCGATGTTGTGCTTTCCCATGGGCAGATTGTCTATAACAAAGTTTACAACTGTCTCCGCATTTTGAGCCAGGTTCTCATTTGGCATCGCTTCGTTCCCTATCTTACACTTAACAGATGGTTCTTCCTTGACCTTTACTGAAATAGTCTGTTTTAGGGACTTTATCTTGTCGGAAGCATCGCTGCCAGGTGGTAAAGGTTTCGGCATCTTGTCCCTTGGTCCCAGAACAGGTCCAAGGTTTTTACCTATGTCAGGCATCAGAGGAGCCTCCGCTATAAAATGATCTATCTCATCAGCCAACTTTTTGGCATTTGACATATCATCGTAGAGATCCTCAAGCTCGCTCTGAGATATCATCTTGTCAGCATTTTCAGCTTTCAAAGTATCTCCGATCACAGCTATCTTTGTCTCTTCTGAAACGGTGTAAGGCATCGAAACCTGTTCTGAAAACCTGTTCTCAGGATTGTTGAGATCCACGTTTTTTAGGTTGATTATAAGATCCACTGACTGGGTGAAGTTCCTTTCCTTAGCCTTCTCCTTGGCCATTATGATCTTGTCTTCAAATTCATTCATCAGTTATCACCGAGCTTTTCATCGTACTCTCCTTTGTCGATAAGTTTTTGCACTTCTCTTCCATCTTTTCCGTCTATCGTTACTCCCATAGATACACAGCTGCCTATAACTTCTTTGGCAGCAGCTTTAACATCTGATGAGAGAAGATCTCCTATCTTCATCTCTGCTACGTTTTTAACCTGTTCAATAGACATATCAGCAACCTTGTTTTTGTTGGGCTCTCCTGAACCTTTTTCTATCCCAAGTTCTTCCCTTATAAGAGAAGCCATGGGAGGTATACCGACATCTATCTCGAAGTCTCCTGTTTCCTCATCAACAATAACTTCGATGGGAACCTCCATCCCCTCAAACTTCGAAGTTTTCTCATTTATCTCGTTGACTACTTGACCAATATTCACGGGTAAAGGCCCCAGCTGAGGCCCTAGAGGCGGACCTGCCGATGCATTTCCCGCGGATACCAGTGCTGAAATCTTTTTCTCACTCATAATATCTATTCCTCACTACTCCTTTTTCTCAACTGTTCAATATCTATGGTTACAGGGATAGGGACAGCTGCTTCCAGAAGTTTTATTGTGGCCTTCTGATTAGCCTCATCTATCCTCTCGACCTTTGCAGGTTCTCCCTTGTAGGGCCCGGCTATCACCTCAACCCTGTCATTAATCTCGATCTTGATCTCCTGAGGCTCATCCGAGATAAACTTCTCTATATCCTCTATCTCAACCTCTTTTTTTATGAGACCTTTAGCATGTCTCACATTTCTTACAAGCCTTTCTATATCTGTTTTGTCTCCCTCAACAAATAGATAACCTTTTAGATCTTGAGGGTATAGTATGGCCTGTATAGCATAATCTTCATTTTTTATGGCCGCTCTCAAAGATTTTATAGCGGTTTTTTCTCTACCTCTTGTTGTTCTCAGTGTGTAAATTGGCATTTTGAAACCCTTTTTTTAGTAGATTATAATATTCCCGATCAGATAAAGCAGAAATCCTACTAGCCCGATCAGCAGAATACCTATGCCCGTGACTTTTGTGGACATCTTGAATTCTTCCATCGATGGTTTGTTCGTGATTTTCAGTACTCTGATGTACCTTTTCAGAGTTTTTCTTAATTTTTTCATGGATTCACCTCATTTATTTTTTCGAGAGAAACAGCTCTGAAACATTACTGTCCTCTCCTGTTCCTTTGGAACAGTTCAACCGAGGCCGAATAATTTTTAGTACACCACTCTTTTAAACTATTTGAAAAATAGTAAAAAGGAAAAGAAAGAGGAAATCAGACGAATTCGATTCCCAGCTCTTTCTCGATCTCTTTGGTGTATTCCTCCTTGTATGTCTCCTCAGGACCAAATATCTGTGGGCTTTCAACACCTGTAACGATAATCATAGATCTCAAGGATTCTCCAAGGTCTTCCAGCACCTGAGCTCCCCAGATGACCTTTGCTGAGTCATCAAGTTTCTCTGATACTGTGTTAACAACTTCCTGTGCCTCTTTCAAGCTCAGGTCGCTTCCACCTGAAACATTGATAAGAGCTCCACTTCCTCCCTCGATATCGACATCGAGAAGCGGATTGGAAAGAGCTTTATGAACAGCTTCTGTAGCTCTTGATTCAGTATCTGATTGACCCATACCGATCATAGCGATTCCACCTTCTCCCATTACAGCTCTTATATCAGCGAAGTCAAGGTTAACAAGTCCTGGTTTGGTGACCAGTTCTGTTACACCTCGAACAGCATTCACAAGAATCTCATCCGCGATCTTGAAAGCTGTGTTAAGGGAGACATCCGGAACTATTTCAAGAAGCTTGTCGTTAGGTATAACTATCAACGTGTCAACGACCGATTCAAGTTTTTCGAGTCCTTCTCTAGCATTTTTAGATCTTTGCTTTCCCTCCATCTTGAAAGGAAGCGTCACGATTCCAACGGTAAGTGCGTCCTCATTTTTGGCAACTTCAGCGATAACAGGAGCTGAACCAGTACCTGTTCCTCCTCCAAGTCCACATGTGATGAAAACCATATCAGAACCTTTCACAAGGTCTTTAATTTTACCCTTATCTTCTTTTGCGGATTGCTGTCCAACTGAGGGATCAGCACCTGCTCCAAGACCACTTGTAAGTTCTTTACCTATCAAGGCTTTGTGATCTGCAGCAGCATAAAGAAGGTCCTGAGCGTCCGTGTTGACCGCCACGGTTTCAGCACCGGTGATACCCACCTGCATAAGTCTGGAAATCGTGTTATTTCCAGCACCTCCGGTACCAACGACCTTTATATCAGCTTTTCGTTCTTCTATTATTTTTCTAAGCTCTTCATCGACTGCATGTTCTTGGTTTTTCTCTGAAGGAAGTAAATCCCCCGCTTCCGAATTTTTAGATTCATCAATCATCTGTTCCATCATTATCTCCTAATTTGACACGTTTTTTTCGAATGAGGTGAAATCAGTTTTATGGTCTGTAAACACTTTTTATATAAATTTATTTAAAGGTATTCAGGCCAGAAACTCACTCACCATCTTCTTTCGATTCTTCTGCTTTATCTGAGTCTCGAAAACTTAAATCAGCTTTGTCGACTTTCTCAAGCTTTTCAACTTCTTCTTTAAGCTTATCAATCACTTTTTCATCCATTTCTTCCGCTAAAACAATTTTTACGTTGTTACTATCTGTCTCTATTTCGTACTCCGTACTGACATGGAAATCAAGTACGGCCTCAACTTGTTCTTCGAGATCATCAACTTTACTCAAAATCTCGACATCATATACAAGGTCTCTCCCTGCAAGAGGATGATTGAAATCGACTTTTACTCTTCCGTTGTTCACAGTTAATATCTTCCCTCTTCTTCCATCAACCTCAACAGGCATACCTCTCCTTGGAGTAACATCATATTTTTTGAATTCTCTCTCCGAGATAGTCTTTATATTGCTGCTCTGCCTAGAACCAAAAGCCTCTTTCTTCGGTATTTCAACAGTCTTATCTTCATCTACTTCCATTTCCTTTATCCTGTTCTCCAGACCTTTTAAAAGGTATCCTTCTCCTAGAAGTATTTTTACAGGTCCAAGGTTCATGTTCTCGGTTTCAATATTTTCTTTTTCCGCAGTTTCCTTGTCCGTAAGGTCGAATACCTCTCCACTACTTTTGATTCTTCCCACATAATTAATCTCAACTACTTCTCCGTCTTCCACTTTTACCACTTGAAAGTTTTTAACTCAAAAACCCTTTTATAACTGACTGTCGTCATTATTAAGTAATGGATTCCATAAGAAAAATCTTCCAGGAGACCGAGTGGAGGGAGGAACTCGATCCTGAGATAAAGAGAAAGCTTGAGAAAATCTTGAAACGAGTTAAATCTGAAGAAGAGGCTTACAAAAACTCGAAGTATGAGTCGACGGCACAGATATGGGTTGGTATGGCCGAACTTTTTTCAAGGATCGACAGGTTGGACAGGAGACTTAAAAGAATAGAGAAGGCTCTTGGAAAGGTCAGAAGGGAGGAGAAACACCTCAAAGATGTTGATCTTGAGGAATCTCTCAAGAAGTACTGATATCAGTCCAGCACTATTGCAGGCCTTCCAGGCATCGATTTTTTGGCCTTGGAGTGGTTCGATGCATCCTCTGGCACAATCTCAAAGTCAGCATCAAATATGTTCTCAAGGAATTCCTCGGATTCTATGAATATCTTAGTTTCATCCCTTGATGACAGAACCATTTTCGGCAGATCTCCAGGATTTCTCTTGTAATCATTGACTATCTTGGCTATCCTGTCAGCATTTTGTCTTAAATCAGGATCAGATGTTATTTTGTCCATCACATGACCAATATCTATTTCGCCTTTCTCTTCAAAAATATTTTTTATCTTCCTCAGAGCTTTTCTCTTCCATTTAACAGATGTTATTATCCTGACACTTTCGAAATCTCCCACCATCTTCTTGATATCCTTGATATCCTTTACCGTTTTCTCCAGAAGTTCTTCCCTGTACTCAACATTTTCATCTATAAGTTCCTCGCTGTGAGAAGGCCATTCAGCCTCTGATACAAAACCCTTCTTACCGAAACGTTTCCAAAGCTCTTCGCATGTGTGTGGAATGAAAGGAGCCATAAGCATCACCTGTGTTTCCACAAGATTCTTGACAACTTCCTTTTTCAGACTTTTAGATCTTTTTCTGTACTTCTTGACAAGATTGTTAAGTTCGAAAAAAGCTTTTAAAGAGGCTTTCCTGGTCTGGAATTTTTCCATCGCCTCGTTGGAATCTCTTATTATCTTTTGAAGCCTGGAAACCACATAACGATCTATTTTTTTCATATTCCTGTTTGAACCCTTTCCGTGGAGATCAACCGATCTGGTGTAGAAATTCGCCAGTTTTTCCTTGGCCTTCAAAACTTCTTTCTCCCTCCAGTCGAAGTCCTGCCATGGTTCGCTGCTGGAAAACATGAAAAACCTGACAGTGTCGGCACCGTGTTTGTCGATCGCGTCCTCAGGCAACACCACATGCCCCTTTGAGGAGCTCATCTTTTTTCCTTCAAGAAGACCCATTCCCCAGGTCGCAACACCTTTCGGCCAGTTGTTCCTGTCGAATAGAGCTGCATGGTGGAACATCATGAAGGTAAGGTGGTTCTGTATAAGATCATTTGCTGAGGTCCTCCAGTCGAGAGGATACCAGTACTCAAAACTCTCGCGGCATTCCTTTAACTTTTTGACGCTCACACCAGTCTTCTCTGAAACTTCTTTTACAGGCCCAATACCCCTGAAAACAAAGTCAAAGAACTCCTTCTTTAATTTTTTGGGCTCTATATCTTTTATAAGATGGTTTATCGTGTAAAGCGACATATATATGGTTGAATCGCTAAGAGGTTCTACCACGAACTCATCGTCAAACGGAAGCTTGGTACCCAGACCGTAGTTCCTTATGCAGGGCCAGGACTCCAGCCAGTTTATGGTGTGGTTGTAGTCGGAACGCGTGTTTTCTGGGACGGTCTCCATCTGCCCAAGAAGTATATCAGCCTTGTCCTTCCAGCTTCTTTTACCGTACTCTAAGAACCAGGTGTCTGTTTCCGCCACAATCACTTTTCCACCGCACCTGCACTTTACTTTTTCCGAGAAGTCCCACATACTGTCGAACTTGTTATCGTCCTCGAACTTCTGTATTAATTTCTCCTTAATCTTCTGCACTGAACATCCACCGAACTCTCCGCAGTTATCTTTAAGCTTTCCGCCGTGGAACTCCTTTTTGTAAACATTTTCAGTGGCTTTCTCGAGTTTTTTAACATCATTTTGGGATGTGATATCGAGTTTTTCGACTTCCTCTTTAGCGGGAAATTCTTCGTAACCGTCTACATCTATTATGGATTTTGGCTCGATCTTCTTGATCTTTTTCACGGACAAACCGTATTTTTTCAGTTTTTCTTCATCTTTTTTGAGCTCTTCGAGAGATATCCAGTCGTAAGGCGCGTGTCCAGGTACTGACATGACTATACCGGAACCTGAATCTGTGTCTACAAAACTTGCAGGCAAAATAAGAATTTTTTCTTCTGTAACAGGGTTTTTGATCGATTTACCTACAAATTTCCTTCCCTTCATCTCGTGTTTTATGATTATATCGTTGTTCTGATACTCCAGTTTCTCAGTTGCTTCTTTTGACAGTATCCAGAGTTCTCCATTGATTTTTACCTGTACGTAATCTCCTTCAGGATCTATTAGTGCGTGTGTTACACCGTAAACTGTTTCAGGTCTAAGAGTGGCCATGGGAAAAACTTTGTTATCCCTTCTGAACTTAACAAGGGTGTACTCCTGTTGCTCCGCATTCTCGCCCTCCAGTAAATCGTGAGTTGTCACAGGGTTCTTGTCGGATGTACAGTATTTTGTAGGATGCTGACCCTTCTTAACAAGATTTTTCTCCTTTAAAGATTTGTACTGCCACTCTACAAACTTGTTGTATCTTTTATCATTGGTTGTAAATTCCCTTCTCCAGTCAACAGAGAAACCAAGTCTTTTCATGTTGTTCTTGTAGCTGTTCTCTATGAAGTAGTTGGCGTACTCCATCGGGGTCTCGAGGTTTTTCAGATCTTCTTCAGGAATACTGTATGTCTCTGTCAAAACCTTTATCTGTTCTTCTTCCCTGTTTTTCAATCTATTAACTGCACCTATAATAGGTGTTCCTGTCACGTGCCATGCCATAGGGAACAGCACATTGTAACCCTTCATCCTCTTATATCTGGCGAAGACATCCGGCAGCGTAAAGGTTCTCACATGGCCAACATGCATTCCTCCACTAGGATATGGATATGCGACGGTGATATAGAATTTTTCTCTGGTGTCAGGTTCGGGCTGGAAAACCTCTTTTTCCTGCCATTTCTCCTGCCATTTTTCCTCAAATTCGTGAAGATTTTGCTCGAAACCCATGTTTCATCGTTGAACACTAAAGTTTAAATTTTTCTCTGAAACCGGGTTCTGTATTAAACAATTTTTTTATCGGAAAAAGAGGAGTTACCAAATACTTATTAAACTTGTCTGTTATTATGTAATTGTGTAATCATGACTCGCCTAATAACAGTTTCCGGGGGGAAAGGAGGAGTCGGTAAAACAACTGTCACAAGCAATCTGGGCTACGCTCTGTCAGAGTTCGGGGTGGATGCTGTTGTGGTTGATGCTAATCTGACAAACCCCAATCTGGGATTCCATCTTGGAATACCGCTCTACCCGGTGACACTGCACGATGTTCTAAGAGGAGATGCTCACATTACCGAGGCCACCTATATACACAATTCAGGTCTCAGAGTTGTTCCTGCAGGTATATCGGTTGATGACCTGAAAAACACTTCTCCAGATGGACTTAAAGATGTTTTGATGAACACGGTAGGTGAGCCGGATATAGTGCTTATAGATTCAGCAGCGGGTCTTGGTAACGAAGCAATCAACACACTTGAAGCTTCGGACGAGTTACTTTTAGTTACAAATCCTGATCTTCCTTCTGTTACAGATGCTTTGAAAACAGCTTCTCTTGCGGAGGAGGCGGGAACACATATCCTTGGAACTGTCCTTAACAGACACAGCAACAAGGATCACGAGCTGACACCCGATGAAGTCGAACAGATGGTAGGTCACCCTGTAGTATCGGTTCTACCTGAGGAAGATGTAATGAAAGAATCGGTAACAAAGAAGAAGACAATACTGGATCATGACCCCGATCATCATATATCTCACAGGTTTAGAGGCCTTGCAGCTGATTTGGCTGGTTTAGAATATGATATACCCAGTAGGGGATTGATGCATAGACTGAAAGAGATTTTAGGCTTCAGATAATTTTCTCTAGTTTTGACAGGCTTATCTCGAAACCTGATACCGGAACCTCTATTTCGAAGTTCTCAAGCACCTCAGGGTGTATCTCTCCTATATAACCTACTTTATCACCATCTACAAGTACTTCAGCACTCCTTCCTTTTATATAAAAACCTTTTTCAAGTTTCTTTACTTCTATATCATGTCCTAGGCCATTTATCAGACCTCTTAGTTCGGATAGTGTGTTGCTGTAACCGGATCCACTACCGGCATGGACAGCAGAGATTTTTTTCTCCGATGAGGTCTTGTATGGTTTGGAGCTGTCTTTTTCTATGGTGTCAGCCGCCTCAAAAATTGTCTGAGGGTAGCTGTTGTGAGTATTTTTGGAAAGAGTCTCCATCAACTGTGGCAGAAGAGAGTTCCTGACATCTGTATACTTTTTAGAGACAGGTTCTTTTAGCACGATCAGATTGTTGTCTTCCTCGAGCCTCATGTTCTCCTTAAGTATTTTTTTGTTCCTTATGGTGGGATTCATGACTTCCTGGTAACCGAAACCTATCATGAGTTCTCTTGCTATATCAGTGAAATCTTCTAACGGATCTTTTTCTCCTATTGTGGAAACGTTTGGAAGTTCTGGTTCTAAGTTTGAGTAACCGTAGCCCATTGCCACATCCTCAACTATGTCCACCTGATGAATTATATCAGCACGATAACTGGGCGATTTTACAGTTATAACATCTTTTTCAAAGTTAACGTTGTGCCCCATCCTGTTAAGATACTTTTCAAGATGTTTATTATCAATATCTATTCCTATAGTGGAAACCACGGACTTTAGTTCAATGTTAAACTCCTTTGGAGAAAGATCAGGAAGTTTCTCCGATTTTCCATCAGGTCTTATGATTTCAACTCTGTGTATATCCCCTTTTCTTTCGGCCAGGGCACTGACCAAAACATTTAATGTGTACTCCACAGCGTCTCTGTCCGTGCCTGTCACGTCTATGAAAATATCTTTAGTTCCTTCAGAAACTTCTGTGATAACGCCGTTTATTACAGGCGGAAAACTTAGGACCTTATCATTAGAGTCTATTATGACAGGCCATTCATCAGCTTTCCTGATTATGTGTCCGTACTGCTTTCCCTTTTCATGTTTCTCAAGTATCTCAGAAAGTTTCATTTCCTCATCTTTTCCAAGGGGGATAAAACTTTTTTCCTCTGGTTTGAATCCTCGGTATTCCAGAGGGAAACTTATGTCCTTCATGTCATGAATACCTATGGAGACTTTCTTCCTATTTCTTCCGAACGTACCATGGAGCTTCTCCTGCAGCTGTATCAGAGACTTCATGGCAGACGTGTTAAGTTCGACGTTTTTTATTACAGCAGCTACTATTTCAGGCCTTGCATCAACTCCTTTGTCCCTGAATTTCAGGCCTTCATCCTTCAGACCGTATTTTTTCAGGCCTTTCTCCTTCTCGGTGTAACTCCTAATATTTCTAGCGATCCCCTCAACACTCAGAAGATCTATCCTGTCTGAAGTGGTCTCTACTTCCATACGATCATCTTCTATTTCCTCGACCTCAACACCAATCTCTGTCAGTAACTCTTCGAGTTTTTTATCGCTCATCTCTTCTCCTGCAAGCTCCAAAAGATCTTCCTTGTTGAATTCTATAGTAGGCATCTTTATCACCTCAACCTCACGGCTCTGGTTTTCTTCAGTTCCTCTATGTTTTGGGGAAACACCAGTTCCCTTATATCATCTTTTCCTAGTTTAAACATTGCTATCCTGTCAATACCCATCCCCCATGCAATCACAGGTTCTTCTACTCCCAGAGGATTCCTAACTTCAGGTCTGAAAAGACCGGCCCCTCCAAGTTCGATCCAACCGATCTCAGGATGGTATGCGTCAAGTTCGACCGACGGTTCAGTGAAGGGGAAGTAGTTGGGTCTGAACCTTATCTTTTCAGCTCCAGCAATCTCTTTTCCAAATACTTCCAGATAACCGAAAAGGTGTTTGAGTGAAAGATTCTCTGCCTTGACGATACCTTCAGCCTGGTAAAATTCTATAAAATGTGTTTTGTCTATCTCGTCATATCTAAAATTACGGTCTATGGCAAATATTTTGGCGGGACAACCAATATTTCTTGCAAGGTATCTTATGGTTGTTGCGGTTGTCTGACTTCTTAACATTAGTTTTGAGGCCTGCTTTTTTGACCATTCATAATTCCATCCCTTGGAATCTATTTCTCCTCCTCTCTCGTGCATTTCTTTTACTTTTTCCACTATCTCATCTTGTTCTAGGTCTCCGTATTCAGGATCCCTTAATTCGAACTTGTCGTGTATCTCCCTTGCAGGGTGATCCTGGGCCTGGAAGAGCGCATCGAAGTTCCAGAACTCTGTCTCGACATAAGGAGTTTTTGCCTCTTTGAACCCCATCGAGGTGAATTTCTGCCGTACAATATCTAGGTACTGTCTGTAAGGTTGTTTTTTACCAGGTCTTTTTGCATCCGGAACTATCCTCACATCGTACTCCCTTAGACCTCTTTTTTTCCATTCACCGTCCTTCAGATGTTGGTTTTTCAAATCCCCTATTTTTTCCTCAGTTGTATCTTTTTCCTCGTAGAATTTTTTACCCTTCTTGGTGATCTCTATGATATGTTCGACTTTCTCCTCTGATTCTATAAGTCCCCGATCCATCAGTTTTTTAAGAAATTTCTTCTCTACTATCTCATCTTCCTTTATATTCCTCAGGGCCTTATTTTCCCTAAAGCCATCCTTTATCTTTTTACTTCCTTTCTTAGTTATTTCCAGCTTTTTTGATCCTTCTTCAGAAATTATTTTTATCCATTTATTTCTCTTGGACTGGCCCAGTGCTATATTGAATGCATCTATTTCTTTTTTGATATCCTGTATTTTTTTGGATCCTTTTTCAAGTTTTTTGAGCAAAATCTCTTCTGGAAAACCTTTTTCAAAAGCTTCTTCACCTTTTTCAGTTAAGTAGTATTTCTTGATTCTTTTTTCAGTTACTGTGGCAAGACCGTTTTCTTCCAGCCATTTTCCAGGTCTGACGATGTCACCGTGGCTCATACCGACTACTTCATTGGAAGAAATTTTTCCTCCGTTATTGACGGTTTTTTCCAGTAACTCCAGAGCCTTTGGATGAATTTCCATGTTCTGTTGACACCTCTTTTTTTTGTTAACCTTACAAAATTTGTTTTGAAGTTTTTTAGATTTGAGGGAACATCTCCTCGATTTTCTTCTCTGCCTCATCCAGTTTCTTGTGGTGTTTCTTCAGGAAATCCTCAATCTTTTCCTTTGCTATCTGCTTCAGTTCTCCTGAAAGTATTTCACCTTTATCGTATTTTCGATATATCTGCTTTATTCTTTCATCATCCTCTATGAGGTTGAATGCGAGCAGTTCAAAGACCACATCTTTTTCAACATCCGCACCTTTTTCCCTGTGCTCCTTAAGGCTCTGCTTCCCTCCTGTTTTTGCACTATCTATCTTCTTTTTAGCTGATTCAATGGATTCATCAAGAGCTATGTATGATTTTGGATCACTTGAAGACATCTTACCTCCTGTTAAACCTCTCATAAATTTTGTGTATATGGAAGAAGGTTTTATGAATTTTTGTTCCTTGAATCTGTAGGCTATATCCCTTGTTAAACGGATATGAGGATCTTGATCTATTCCTACAGGTACTACAACAGGTTTTGGTCCGCCATTTTCTTCGAACTGCGGTAGAAGTATATCAGCAGCCTGTGTAAGGACAGAAACAGTTTTTCCAGGATTTATGTCTCCGTAAATAGCTTTCAACTCATTCTGTGTTACGTTTTTGGAGAAAAGCTTTGACATCTTGTTGTAGTTAGTTGAGCCTTCTGACTGGAAATAAAAATTTATTCTGTCGACATCTATTCCTAAGGCGATATAATTCTTCAGATACTCTCTAATGGCTATTTCCCTGGATTTTTCTAATGGCATGTCTCTAGTGAGATAAGCTTCTATGTCCGCTACCGCAACATATATATCAGCACCGATATCTTGGAAATATTTTATCATGTCAGCTACCAGCTTGTGACCGAAGTGGAACTTTCCCGAGGGCATCATTCCGGTCATCATGGCGAATTCTTTTCCATTATTCACGGCTTTGAGGTACTTTCCGAAATCTCTGTGACCGTATATTATCTTTTTTTTGAACATACTGTGTTCTTTGGGTATAGCTTTGACTACTTTTTTTATGTCTTCTATGCCGAACTTATCTATGGTTTCTTCATAATCTTTGATCTGGATGGAGCCCCATGGATCGATTTTTTCTTCCATTCTTTTTTGACCCTTTAAAGCAAAAATCGTTGCTCAGGTATTAAAATGTTGGTTTTGGAAGGCGATTTTTAAACGGGTGTTATGGATAAACCCAAAAATATAAAGTTGTTCAAAACCATTGAACACACAGGTAGTGATGAGTTTCATTCATTTGAAGAATAGGGATCCCGAGGAGATAGTTGCCCAGGCTCTTGACATGAACGATTTACAGAGGGAGATTTACTTTGGTCTTAGGGACCAGGAATTGACCGTTAAGGATCTAGTAGATAAAACTGGAAGGACAAGAAGCGTGGTTCAGAGAGCTCTACAAGAACTTCTTGACAAAGGGATAATAGTTAGGGAGGGCAGGACTGACAGAACCGTATATTATGTTTATACTTCGGTGCCCTTCGAAAAGGTCAAGAAACAGGTTTCAAACATAATTGCGAGATGGTACAGAGAGATTAATGAAAAACTTTCGTAATTCGTTTATAAAAAAGATTCTTTTGAAAACTATAACTTTAAAAACCAGCAGTACCAACCCTCTAATAGGGTAATACCAATGGTACAACTAATTAAGAAATCCGGTGTACGTGAAGTAGTTGAAGAGCTAAACGTAGGATCTGATTTCTATGAAGCTCTTGACGAGAGAGCAATTGAGCTCGTAGAAAGAGCTGTTGAAAGAGCAAAGGAGAACGGAAGAAAGACAGTTAAATCGAGGGATGTATAAAGGCTCTTGAGTCTTTCTACTTACCTTTCTTCTTTTTTTGTTTTTTTCTTTTATCGGTGAAGTGTTATGAGAGAGTTCCTGCTTTTAATGAACAGGACAAGGACCGATTCCAATTTTTCTGTCGAGAACCTGTCCGAGAACGGGAGGATAGATATAGGATGCAGGTTTATTAACTCAACGCTTTTCAGTTCTTACTCTCTCAGAAGGGATGTTATTACTCATCTGATACTTAGAGGTCCTCCAAAACCACCCTTACATTTAGAGATAGATGGGAGGAATGTTAGAGGTCTATATCCAGATGAGAGATCTATTGCAGGTTACATCAAGAAAAACATTCGGAGCTTTGAGGATAGGAATGTTTCTGCTAATATAGGTGTAAAAATTAAGAGAGAAGGTTTGGAAAATTTTCTGGAGAGAAAAAAAGTTGCACCTGTTCTTTTACATGAAAGCGGGGATGATATCTCGGATATCGAATTACCGGATGAACCTGTTTTTATTGTGGGAGATCACAGAGGTGTTTCTGATGAAGATGTTGAAATTATGGATAAGTATGATAGTACCATAATCTCTCTGGGAGAAACACCTTATCAGGCTCAACAGGTATCTTCTTTTCTAAACATTTTCATGGACAGGAGGCTCTGAGAAAGGCCTGATTTTAAATTTAATTGTGTTTGAAAACAGGTTTTACAACCTAACCACAGTTCTGCAAGAAATCTTTTTTAACAACAGTACCAATTAATTAACACAACATATAGTGGGGGACTATATAAAAACACTCTAAATATGTGCTAGAAATGGAAATTTTTTCCGACTCCACTTATAGAGATTTATGTTTCAAAATGTTAAAAAGGTAAAGGTCTGGAAATATGAAATGTTGTTTTTGTGGTAATGAATCATCCAACGTGGTCGAAACGAGGAAAACCGATGAATGTCAGACCATCAGGAGAAGAAGAGAATGCAAGAGCTGTGAAAAAAGATTCACGACATATGAACAAATAAAACCATATTATCTTGAAGTTATCAAGTCAGACGGGTCTGTTGAAAAATTCTCGAGAGAAAAACTTGTTAAGGGAGTTTCTAAAGCATGTGAAAAAAGACCTGTCCAGGAAAAACAGATAGATAATGTAGTAGACAGTATTGAGGCCACCATCACTGAGGACAAGAGGGATAAAATATCTACCGAGATAATCGGCGAGATGGTGATGGAAAGGCTAAAAGAACTGGATGAGGTGGCCTATATGAGGTTCGCTTCGGTTTACAGATCTTTTGATGATGTCAACTCTTTCAAAAAAGAACTGGAACAACTGAACTCAGGAAATTGAGGTTTGGATAAAATGAGCAATGAATTCAAGTTACCTGTAAAAAAAGTAGAAGGCGAAACAGTCAAGGAAAGACTTACAGAAAACGTTTATGAAAGGATAATGCCAGCGAGGTACCTTTCAAAGGATAATGAAGGAAACATAGTAGAGACACCGGAAGAACTTTTCTGGAGAGTAGCGAAAAACGTTGCAAAACCTGATAAAGAGTATATGGATTATGAAAAGTCGGTGGAACAATACCATGATCTGATGGCGGAACAGAAGTTTATGCCGAATTCTCCCACACTGATGAATGCGGGAGATGAGCTGCAACAGCTTTCAGCATGTTTTGTTTTACATCCAAAGGATTCAATGGAATCGATATTTCAGAGGGTTAAGGATGCAGCACTTATATTTAAATCTGGAGGAGGTGTCGGTTATCCTTTCCATCTTTTAAGGCCTAAAGGCGATAAAGTTTCCACAACCGGCGGTGTTTCTTCAGGACCTATAAGCTTTATGAAAGCCTTTGATACCATGTGTTCCACCATAAAACAGGGAGGAGTTCGTAGAGGAGCTCAAATGGGTATAATGAAGGTAGACCACCCTGATATATTGAGGTTCATAGTGGCAAAAAGAAATAACGATGTTTTAAATAATTTCAATATATCTGTAGGTGTAACAAAGGAGTTCATGGAAGCTGTTAAAAATGATGAAGAGTTTGTACTTTTTAATCCCTCTACAGGAGAGCCTCATACAGTTAACGAGCATAACCAAAATTTCTACAACACAGATAAAGGATACTGGCCCACAGCAGTTGGTTCGGACCACTCAATAGACAAGAATTTCTGGAGAGACTATGCTGAGGATATAAAAGGTATCGACGATTACGAGATAGAGCTTGAAGTTGGAGAAGTCATGAAACTTCCAGCAAGGTTTATATTCAACTGCATGGTCGATGGAGCATGGAAAAACGGAGAGCCAGGTCTATTCATGTATGATGAGTACAACGAGAAACAAAGCTTTGATGTTGGGAAATATCCGGAGTACAGGATTGAGGCGACCAATCCATGTGGGGAACAGGGATTGTTGAACGGTGAATCATGTAATCTTGGACACATAAACCTTTCTATGCTGGTTAAGGAAAAGGAAGATGGAAAAGCACGATCTTTCAAGGAGTGGAAGCATGAAAAAGGATATGAAAATCTTCGAAGTGATGAACTAGATGAAAAAATATCTGAATACGTGGAAGAAGCTATAGACCTAGAGGAATTAGAGAGGATATCAAAAATAGGAACCAGATTCCTCGATAATGTGATAACCATGAACGACTTCCCTCTCGAAGAATTGAGGGAGAGAGCTGAACAGCTTAGAAAAATAGGTTTAGGAGTGATGGGTTTTGCACAGATGCTTATGCAGCTTGGAATAAGGTACGGAAGTGAAGAAAGTTATGCAATCGCTGCGGAGATACAGAGAATTGTGACAAAATTTTCTATTGAGAAATCCTCGGAGCTGGCCGAAGAGAGAGGAAAATTCCCTGATTGGGAGAAATCAAAATGGGCTGATCCTATGTCACATCCTGAATGGTTCAGAAAGTATTCGGGGGGAAAGAACCCTGAGGACTTCAGGGAGGGACTTCCACTCAGAAACCACAACACAACCACAATCGCTCCTACAGGCACCACAAGCATGATAGCAGATACATCAGGAGGCTGCGAACCTATATTTTCACTTGCATACTTTAAAAACGTTGGTAAAGATATCCAGGGCGATGATATGCTTGTGGAGTTCGATGATTACTTCATCAGAACCCTTAAAGCGAATGGAATAGATGTGGAAGAAGTCAAGGAAGAAGCCGAAAAACTTATGAGGAACGATGAGTGGGAAGGACTTGACTCCATATCCGATGAAATTCTTCCACCGGAAGCCAAAAAAGTGTTTGTGACTGCTGACAGGATAACAGCAAATGAACATGTAATGATACAGGCAGCCTTTCAGAAATACAACCATTCAAGCATATCCAAAACATGTAATTTCCCTAACGATGCCACAAGAGAAGATATAAGAGAAGTTTACATAAAGGCATATGAACAAGGATGTAAAGGAGTTACAGTTTACAGAGACGGTTCAAGAGAGGTACAGGTTCTTCAAACAGGTTCTGGAGAATCAAAAGAAGACAAATCAGCTGAAGAAATCCTGGAGTTAATAGAGAACAGTTTTGAAGATTTCAATGAGTTCGTAGAACAACTGGATATCGCTCTAACAGATTATATCCAAGAAAAGGACAGACCTCCAATAGTTTCGGGCACAACACAGAAAATAAAGACAGGTTACGGGGGAATGTACGTTACTATAAACGAGGATGAAGAAGGTCTTTTCGAGGTTTTTACCCAGATGGGTAAATCAGGAGGTTTCACAAGATCTCTGACAGAGGCCATTTCAAGGCTGACATCTCTCTCACTTAGATCAGGTGTGTCCGAAGAACAGATCATAGAACAGCTTGACGGGATAAGAAGTCCTAAAATATCTTGGGACAACGGAGAAAAAATACTGTCTATACCCGACGGGATATCAAAAGCTATGAACAGATACATCGAAGGAGAGGCCAGCAGCGTGCAGTCAAGTGTCTCCAACTTTTCAAGGCAGCATAACGGTGAGAAAGACAAAGAATCTGACAAGAGCACTGATGTAGAGAAACTGATGTCAAACGGTAAAAATCCTGAATGTCCGGACTGCGGTAATATTTTGACAATCTCAGAAGGTTGTATAAAGTGCGAGGCGTGTGGCTACTCTGAATGTGGATGATCCACACACCTTTTTCCCTTTTTTTTTGATAAGAGAATTATTTCAGTTTTATATCTTTTTTGAAAGATTTCCAGGTACCGTGCATGTTGCAGTGTTCGTAAGCGACCAGGGGATGTTCATGGTTTAGTTTTACTGTGAATTCGACAAAGGGATACATATTCTCGGAAGTGAAATCGACCCTTCCAAGAAAGGTATCGCCAGAATAAAGCTCCAAGAACTGGATGAAATGATCATGTTCGTTGGGATGTTCCTTGTATCTACCCACCTCAACTTTCACTTTGAACTTTTCACCCTTGCTCACGGAGTCAGGAGCATCTATTACAGGAGTGTGCTTTTTCTCCAGAGCATCCATTTTTTCAGGTTCACGGTTTTCCGACCTGTTAACTCCACAAAAAAGATCTTTTTTACAGCTTTTCATTTTTATTCCTCTTTAAGACCTTCCTATCTAAAAACATCTTCTAGACAGATTATAGGATTGTTATCAAGTTTTCTGCAAACATCTTCTTTTATTATAGTGGTATTAACCTCTTCGTAAGTGGTATCCTGATGGAAACTGGATAGAATAATTTCATAATCCATGTCAGGGTAAGGAGCTAGATATATATACCTATCATTTTGGTTAAATTCTTCAGCAATCCTTGTAAGGTTTTCTACGGTTTCAGGACAGTCATCACATGAATACTGTAGTATTAGAGACGGATAAAAGTCTCCCATTCTTCTGGTACCGCCTTGTGTCATGAGATATTCTTGCTGATTTTCTGGAAGAGGTTCTTCAAGGATGTAATGTTCTGGAACCTCACCTTCTTCCACTACTTCCTGTTCTCTAGCGTTACCATTGAAAGAAGCAAAGAATATTCCTCCACCAAGAGGTAGACCTATCATTATCACGGCAAAGAACACTGTAACAATTTTTTTCTTGGTGAAAAACGGTTTTTTATCTCTACTGGCTTGTTTGCCGCCGTGTCTCTTTTTCTGGTGCACCTCTAATTTCTTCTTCGAACTGAAATTTTTGTCGCAGATGTCACATCTGAAGTTTGGCATATGTAAGTTGTACCCAATGAGTATTTTATATCTAAAATTTTTTATATCGGGATAACTATTCAAGAATCTCGGACATCATATCTTCAGCCCTTTCTTTTCCAAGTCTAACATGGTAAAGACCCATACCGGATTCGAAGGAATCAACTATATCGTCTTTTTCAACTATATTACCCTGTCTGGTTTTAACTTCGACCACATCACCATCTATTTTATCCTTCAAGCTTTTTTTACCCTCTGAACCGGTAATAACAGCCTGTTCAAAACCTTTTTTAAGATATAAATCCATTTTTTCCTCAACTTTATCCCTATGAGATTCAATCTGTTGTTCTCTCAACCTTTCGAACCTCTTCTGACTGTAACCACCTTTCTTGTGTTTTGACTTTATGTCAGATCTTATAACAGAGAGTTCAAAAGGTTCTCTATTCTCAAAGATTCCTATTCCTGAACCTCCAGCGGAAAAATGAACGAAAAGAGTTCTGCTGTCCAGTTTTTTAAGAAAATGTTCTGTAACAAATCTATCTGATATGAATTCTTGTTCTTCGAGTATTAGAGGAGTCATAAAAACGCTTTTTATGGTCAAAGGTTCATGGAGGAATATCTCGGACATACCACTCTTGAGCAAACCTTTTTTAGGTGGTTTATAGGATGTTAGAGTGTTTTTCCCTATTTCAGTTTTTGAGAGGTTTTTCAGGTATCTGTAAGCTCTGGAAACACCTATTTTTTCTCTTTCGTATGATTCCGAATTTTCCCTTTGTCTTGATTCAAGTCTGTCTTTTAGAGTAGCTATACGATCCTCCATCCTGTTGATCTTTTTTTCAGCTTCCTGTTTTTCGGTTACAGCTTTCTTGTAACGCTTTTTTTCCTTTTCCCATCTTTTCCTATATTTTTCAAGCTCTTCGATCTTTTTTTCAAGTTCTTTGATTCTTCTCTTCAGCTCTTTTTTACCGAATAAATCCATGTTTTAACTCCTTTCTTCTCTCCACTTGTAGTAATTGTGAAGTTTTTCAAGGGCCTCAACAGCTTTTTCAGGGTATTCAAACATTGGAACACCGTTTTTCTCAAGATAATCTCTGTGAAGTTTTGAATAGTCTCCTCCAAGGATGCTGCCTACGACAGGTTTATCTGAATTATGTTTAATATCTTCCAGAACGTCTATGAAAGTCGTGTCCATCTGTTCGGTCTGAACAAGTGAAATACATAACAGCATGTCTACCTCATCAGCATTCACAAATGTTTCCATAGCCTGCCTGTATTCTTGAGGTTTGGCATCACCTATAAGATCCAAAGGATTTGATACATTCCCATAATCCTTCATGTTTTTTTCCAGTTCCTTCACTGTCTCATCTGATAACTCTGCGATTTCAAGCTCTGTTTTTTCTATAGTATCTGTTGATAGAACTCCGAAACCACCACCGTTTGTAACTATGGCCACACGATTACCTTCGGGTTTTTTTGATTTCGAAAGCGTCTTGGAGTAATCAAGCAATTCTTTATTGCATTCCGCCTCTACGACTCCTGCCTGTTTAAATGCTCCTCTGTAGACTTTGTAGTTCCCTGCCAGAGAACCTGTATGTGATTCCGCTGCTTTAGAACCCTTGTCAGTTTTACCGGATTTAAGAACGATTACAGGCATCTTTTTACTGATGTTCTTGACTTTTTCCAGGAACTTTCTACCGTTTTTTACACCTTCCATGTATACTGCGACCGCATCGGTTTTCTCATCTTTTTCTAAAAATTCTAGAAGATCGGTCTCTGAAACATCGATCTGGTTACCGTAACTGACAAACTTTGATATGCCGACCCCTATACTTGAAGCTTTGTCGATAACAGCTGAACCCACAGCACCGCTCTGACTTATAAGCGCTATGTTTCCCTTTAAAGGACTGTTCATCTTGTAACCAGGTAGAAACATCGAGTCAACTCCGGAATCGCCGACCCATATACCAAGACAGTTGGGTCCTATCATTCTTGTTTCAGAATCTTTTATAGTCTTCTCAAGTTCCTCATGAAGCTCCTCTCCCTCTTCACCTATCTCCTCATAACCAGAGGTCAACATTGTTATCGTGGGAACACCTATCCCCACACACTGTTCCACAACTTTGTTAGCTATTTTGGCAGGTACAGCAATCACAACGTTGTCAGGAACTTTATTTATTTCATTTACAGAACTGTAACACTTTAAACCGTTTATATCATCATGTTTAGGGTTTACAGGAAAAATTTCTCCATTGAAGGTTTCTTTAAGGTTCTTCACAACGGTATTACCGACTTTTCCAGGTGTCTTGGATGCACCTACCACCGCTATACTTTCCGGTTCAAAGAATTTTTTTAGACTCATATTTCTACACCTCCAATTCTAAAAGAGCGTCAGTCACCTTCACAGTGTTTCCCTTGACGAACATAGGATTTACATCCAGTTCTCTGATACATTTGTTTTCACCAAACTTCGCTATGTCCATAAGGACTTCAACAAGTTTATCCCTGTCAGCTTCTGGCTGTCCTCTTACACCTTCCAACAGTTTTCTGGAATCGATTTCATCTAGCATATCTCTTACATCTCTTTCATCAACCGGAAGAGGTCGGAAAACCACATCCTCGAAAACCTCGACGTATATACCTCCTAGGCCGAACATGAGCACCTTCCCGAACTGAGGATCGTTGTTTATTCCGGCTATGAATTCATTTCCCTCGACACATTCCTCGACCAGAACACCGTTTATATCGGCATCAAGATCCTCGACATTTTTCAACAGTTCTTCAAAACTTTCTCTGATATTTTCAAAGCAGTGAACTTTTTTGATGGCGCCGACATCCGTCTTGTGTTTTATATCCGCAGAATCTATTTTCATTATCACAGGGAGACCATTTTTCTCCGCGAAAACTTCAGCCTCTCCAGGGTTTTTCGCTAATATGTTCTCCGGTACAGGAATACCAAATTCTCTCATCTCATCTTTCACCTGTTTTTCGGAGATATTTACACCGTACTTTTCTATAAGATCCATGAACAGTTTTTTCGGTTAGAACATTAAAACAGTTTCCCGGTATTTTTCCCATCATGCAAGGTCTTTAAGACCGTGGCCCGTTAGCACGCAGACGACTTTCTCGTTTTTCCCGAACTTTTCAAGATTTTCTATGATGCCTGCAAGCGCTGCTCCGCTCGTTATTTCAACGTAAAGACCTTCTTCCCTGGCGAGCAGATCTCTTGCATGCCTAATTTTTCTATCGGTAACGGAATCAGCAAAACCCCCAGAATCTCTTATAGCTTTTAGGGCTAAATCACCATCTAGAGGATCAGCACAGGCTATAGCACTTGCCTGGGTATCCACTATTTCAACCTTTTTGATACGCTTTGAATCTTCTTTGAAAGCTTCTGACACAGTTGAACATCCTCTGGCCTGTATACCAACCATTTCAGGTGTGTTTTCGGACAGACCAAGCTTATTGAATTCATCTATGCCTTTGTAAATACTGTGCATCAGAGTGCCGTTACCGACCGGCATAACTATCTTGTCGGCATCGATTTGTTCTATTATTTCGTGTCCAACGGTTTTTTCTCCCTCACCCCTATAAGCATAGTCTCCCATGAGGTAGAAACCCTTCTTCATCATTTCCCATGCCTTTTCTGCGGCAGCGGAGTAGTCCCCTCTGACCAGTTGGATCTCAGAACCGTGTCTCTTCATCTGCTCAAGTTTGATCTTTGAAACTTTTTCTGGAACCAGTATAGTTGTTTCCAGACCCGCTTTTGCAGTGTAAGCTGATATTGAAGCTCCCATGTTTCCCGTGGATGCCAAAACAACTTTTTCTGCTCCATGGTCAAGAGCCTTCCCGACCTCCACGGACGAACCACGGTCCTTGAAACTTCCGGTAGGGTTGACGTTTTCTAGCTTGAAGTATAACTCCTCAAGTCCTAGCTGCTCAGCAATATTTTTGGACTTCAACAGGGGTGTGCCTCCCTCTCCAAGAGAAATTATGTTTTCTTTTTTGTTTACCGGGAGAAGCTCCCTGTACCTGTGGTGGCTGAAAATCCTTGTGTCCAGATCTTTCCTTGTGAAATTCTCTTTGATATCTATGTAATCATATTTAACGTCCAGAGAACCTCCGCATTCGCACCTGTAAATTATATCTTTTGTAGGGTATTCCTCCCCGCATTTCTCGCATAGAAAGCTTTTTTCGAACATTTTCAAAACACTATATTTTTATGAATATTATGGCAAACACATACACAGCTACAAAGCTGTTCAGTACAATGCTGTTGGTGACTATCGAGGACAACACAAGAATAAGAACTAACATATAAATTATTCCTTTTTTCAAGCTCTTCTCCTCAAAAACTTTTTCTTTTGAAATAGAGCTGTAAATAGACAGGCCGTATACAGAGATTGCTACAACGTATGCTATCAGAGGGATACCCGGTAAAAACGTATATACAGCGCCTGCAATAAAAAGGCCGTACACGATCATCCTCTGGTTTTCTATGATGAGTTCGGAAAGCGAATTCGAAACAGTGTCCAGAAAGTCTGAAATATCTTCAGGTTTTTTCCTGTAAACTCCAATAACTAAAAGAGATAATAAAAAATATTTCGAGGTGTGGGAACTCACCAAAAACGAGTTCTCAAGCACTGTTCTTAATACCTGGGGTATGGAGGAAAACACCATACACATCCCTTGTGTGCTCACTTATATGTATCCTTTGGAAAGGATTTATCTACCTATACTCCAAAAAATGTTGTTATATGGAAGAAATGGACGAAAAAATTGGTTATTTAAGGAAGGAGATGTCTGAAAAAGGATTAGATAAAATTCTCATGACTTCTCCTTCAAACTTGACATATATTACAGGTATGAACGATCTATCAGGGTTTCTATTTATTTCAGAGGACAGTTGGGAGATACTGGTAACAAAATTTTACCGTTATGCTTTCAAAAACGTCTCAAGGGCTATTGTTTTCTCCGAAAGAAAGGAAATGATGAAAGAGGTCGAGAAAAGGCTAGAAGAAGGATTCGTGTGTGACAGGGAGTTAGGTCTGGATAATTTGGAGGATACTACAGATATTTTAGAGGATATGAGGAAGGTGAAGCAACATTTTGAAATAGAGAGGATAAAGGAATCCTGCAGAATTAACGATGAAGTATTCTCCAAGTTGCTAAAAAAGTTCAAGACAGGAATGACCGAATGGGAGTTAGTAAAAGCCATAGATTCAGGTTTCAGAAAAAGGAACTGTTACAACTCTTTTGATACTCTTGTTCACTCCAACAACTTGATACCTCACAGGGAACCCGAAGAAAGGAATATAACCCGAGGAGATCTGGTAATAGCTGATATGGGCTGTCGCTTCAAAAATTATTGTAGTGATATGACACGTGTATTACCCAACGATATTAAAGGAGAAAGAAGAAAACTTCTTGAAGATTTGCTTGAAATACAGGAATTTGCCCTGAGCCTGATAAGACCTGATTTAGAAGTTTCTGAGCTCTGTAGAGCGGTTTTAGAGAAGGTGGAGGACAGAGGTTATTCTACTGAGAACGATTTTTTGCACAGTTTAGGACACGGTATAGGGGTAGAGATCCATGAAAAACCAAGTATTTCCACTGATTCGGATCACGTATTGGAGAAGGGAAACGTTTTCACGATTGAACCCGGTCTCTATGTAGAAAATGTTGGAGGTGCGAGGATAGAAGACATAATTCTGGTGGATTCCGAGGGCTACAAAGTCTTAAGCAAAAGTAAAAAAAGGTTTTAAACTTTTTTAACCTTCTACTTCTTCTGTATCTGTATCGACCTGACCTGAGAAATGTTTTATTACGATAACATCTGATACAGCATTTACCATACTGTAAGGTACTATTACTCCTTTCTTACCTCCTACTTTTTTGGATAGGTAAGAGCCCTTCGCAGCGTCTACTACCAACGCCCTTACTTTAAACTTCGGAAGGTTAATTTCGATGTCCCTTGATTTTCCACAGTATGATCCTTTAGATGTAAAGACATCTTTTCCAACAAGTTCGGTCATGTCCAGAACGTTTGAATTCATCTCTAATCACGTTAAAAATTTCATTTTTTAAGTTTAAATAATTTTATGTAGCGTTTTCGGGAGATTCGCTGTCGTGTAAAAAAATTCGGGATAGACATATAAAAAATGGTGGTAAAAAAAAAGGTGTTGAGCAAGAACCGTTTTTCCGTGTCCGGGTCGCATAGCCTGGTTATTGCGGTGGCTTGCTAAGAAACTT
>JALDAH010000030.1 GCA_022729275.1 Candidatus Nanoanaerosalina archaeon | reverse complement strand
TATTCAGTGTTCCGTATGTGGAAACTACAGAATAAATAATGTTTGGAAAGATTTCGTTTCTGATCAGAAACTTGTCTACGATGTTCTAAAAAAATTTGAGAGTGAAGATGTTGAGATGTCCGCTTCTTTTAGGAAGAAAGGAAAGAAATACGATGTGGATGTTCTGATGGAAGTTGAGAGAGAAGGGGAACACATAAGACAGGTCAAGAAAACATTAATCGTGGCCGAACAGAAACAGTGTTTGAAATGCTCAAGGTACCAGGGAGGTTATTTTGAAGCAGTGATACAGCTAAGAGGAGATGTCTCAGAGGACATGTTTGGCAAAATAATGGAGAAAGCAGGAGAAATTACTCAAAACGATAGAAGCAACTTTGTTAGCGATGTTGAGGAGATACATGGAGGATATGATATGTATGTAAGCAGTTTAAAGATGGTGAGGTCGATAATCGATGTTTTAAATGAAAAATTTGATGTTGAGGAGAACTGGTCGAGAGAGCTTGTAGGGAGAAAGGATGGGGAAGAGGTTTTCAGGACTGTTGTTTCCGTGAGGGTTTCCAACTGATTTTTGGTTAAAGTTAAAAAAGATTTTATTAAAATTTATGTGGTAGAGATGGCAGATAATAATGAAAGTGAAGGAGTGGGCAGAGTAAGGACTCCTGATAAAGGCGAGTTCCTGGCAGTGGTGTTAAACAAGATGGGTTATGGCAGACTTAAACTATACTGTTCAGATGGTAAAGAACGTATTGGGAGGATACCAGGCTCTAAAAGAAGAAGAATGTGGATAGACACTGATGACGTAGTATTGATAGAACCCTGGGATATACAAGGAGATGAAAAGTGCGATATCATATGGCATTACTCCAATGCTCAGAAGGACTGGTTGGAAGATAAAGGATTTCTTGATAACATCAAAGAGTTTCTTTAGAGGTCTTTAACGGCTTTCTGGATGTGAGGTCGAGATTTAAAAATCTGAATACCATATTTTTATGTGGTTCTCTTACACCAGAGATACAAAGAAACTATTGTAAGAAATTATTAGGTGATAAAAAATGAAGGCTGTTTCGGTTCCTGAAGAAAGAATTAGCGTCCTGATAGGTAGTGATGGGGAGACCATCGAAGAGCTCAGAGAACTACTGCAGGCGGAGATCAATGTAGATGGAAATGATGTCACAGTTAATTCGAAAGATCCTTTGGAGGAATTAAGATCGATAAATATTATTAAAGCTATTGGCAGAGGGTTTAATCCTGAAAAAGCTCTTAGATTAATGGAAAGGAACTCTTCATTGGCTGTAATTAACATTTCGGACTTTGCTGGAACTGATTCGGGCAAAGAAAGATTGAAAGGTAGAGTGATAGGAAAAAAAGGTATGGCCAAGGACAAGATAGAGGACGTCACCGATACTGAAATTTCGATTTATGGAGGAACTGTGTCTGTACTTGGTCCGATGAAAGGAGTTGAGATAGCTAAAAAATCTGTGGAGATGCTTTTGAACGGTAGCTCGCATGGAAACGTTTATAGATTTTTGGAGAACAACATAGACAAAGTTTTGTAGGAGGAAGAAAAATATGAGCGAACAACATAGAGAGATATCTGTAGCGGAGTTTTTCGAGAAAAACAGACATTTACTTGGATTTAACAATCCTCAAAAGGCTATAATCACGTGTGTGAAGGAGGCGGTAGACAACAGTCTTGACGCCTGTGAACAGGAGAGGATTCTACCTGAGATACATGTGACTATTGATAATGCTGGTGGAAACAATTTAAGATTTCAGATAAAGGACAATGCAATTGGTATAGACAGAGAAATAATACCGAATATTTTTGGAAAGCTTTTATATGGTTCTAAATTTCATAGATTGCAGCAGAGCCGTGGTCAGCAGGGTATAGGTATTTCAGCATCAGGTCTTTATGCGCAACTGACTACTGGAAACCCTGTAAAAATTTATTCCAAGAAAAAAGGCAAAGAAGACACTCACATGTTTAAGGTTAGGATTGACACTCAGAGGAACGAACCGGAAATCATAGATGATAGAGTGGTTGATGATTATGAATTCGAGCACGGTACATCGATAGAAATGGAGATAGAGGGTAAATATACACAAGGGCATCACTCTGTAAGAAGCTATCTAAAACACACAGCTATAATGAATCCTTATTCAAACTTAGTTCTTAAAGAACCGGATGGAAATATTATAGAGTATCCAAGAGTTTCTAAGACGCTTCCACCCATACCAAAAGAGATAAAACCTCATCCGCACGGAGTGGAGCTAGGAGTATTAATGAGGATGCTTAAAAATTCGAATTCAAGGACTGTCAGTAGCTTTCTTCAATCGGAGTTTACCCGAGTTGGTCGCACCTCTGCAGATAACATTGTGGAAAAAGCTGGTCTTTCTGGAAAAGAGAGGCCGATGTCTCTGGAAAAATCGGACATAAAGGAACTACTGGCGGCTATGCAGGAGACAAATCTTCAGAATCCTCCTACTAACTGTCTTTCACCTATAGGAGAAGAACTGATAGAAGAGGGCCTAAAGAAGGAGCTAAACCCTGATTTTGTTGCATCTGTAACAAGATCTCCTTCAGTTTATAGAGGTAATCCCTATCAGATCGAGGCTGCTATAGCATATGGAGGGGATATAGATGAAGACGGAAGATATGATGCACTTAGATTCGCTAACAAGGTGCCTCTTCTCTACAAGAGATCCAGCTGTGCGGCTACAGAAGCTATAAAACAGACTGACTGGTCTAGGTACGGTCTATCTCAGTCAGGTAATTCTCCCAAAGGACCTGTAGTGATACTTGTTCACATGGCATCTGTTTGGGTGCCTTTCACGTCTGAAGGCAAAGAAGCTATTGCTCAGTACCCTGAGATTATTAAGGAGATGAAATTAGCTGTCCAGGAGGTTGGTAGAAAGTTAAAAAGATATCTCAGCAAGAAAAGGAAGAAGAAGGTGCTTGCAAAGAAGAGAAAGAAACTTTCAGCATATGGGGCCGCAATGGCGCCGGCACTTGAAAAGCTTACAGATGAACAGGAAGAGTTGATAAGGAAACAGCTTTTGAAAACTCTTAAGGCAAAGTATGGAGCAGTAAATGGAGCTGTAAAAAATGAGGGAGGTGATTAAATATGCCAAGTTTACAAGAAGACGAAGAAACGCTAAGGAGGTTACAAAGACTAGGAAACCAGGTCGTAGAACGTATAAAAGAGGGTGAAAACCCTTACTTTGAGAGACCTGTAAGGAGCAGATCCAATGTTGAGTTCGACAATAAAGAAAAGAGACTTAAACTGGGAGATTCTAGGTCGAAAAGGTATTTCATGAACATAGGACACGCAAGAAAGTTCATGCAAACGATGCTGGTGGCTTCAAAATGTAAAGAATTGATAGAGGAGGGAAGAACAGCTTCGATAAGAGAACTATACTACCAGTTAAAACACACTATTCCAGGTCTGAATGAAAACACGTTGGAGGACCAGGATGAGTCAAACCCAGTTGTTGTTGATCTTGAAACAGCTCTGGATTCTTTGAGAGAACATTTACATCTTAAAGCTGATGCTAAAGGAGCTCTTTTTGGTCCTATCGTTATAGAGGATGAAGGGGATGTTATTGACTGTTTAAAACTTGGTAAATCGGGTCTGCATGTTCCTTCGATTGTGGATGACTACAATATTGTGGAGCACGATGCTGATTACATACTTGTTGTTGAGACAGGTGCTATGGCCGACAGGCTGGTGGAGGAGGACTTTCATAAAAAAGAGAACGCTATAGTAATTTCAGCAGGAGGACAGCCTTCAAGAGGTGTGAGAAGACTTACAAACATACTTCACAACAGGCTTGATCTACCTGTGTATGTTTTCACTGACGGTGATCCATACGGTTACTACATCTATTCCGTTATAACAGCAGGATCGATGAATCTCGCTTTTGAATCCAACAGGCTTGCTACACCTGATGCTAATTTGATAGGTATGACCATGAGCGATATAGAAGAGTATGGTCTGGAATCAGTTACTGAGAAATTGAAAGGAAAACATCCTGACAAGTCAGGAGGACCCACAAAAGACTACAAGAGGGCTCATGACATGCTTAAATATGAGTGGTTCCAGAACAAGGAATGGCAGAATGAACTGGAAACCATGATTGAAAGAGGTGTAAGGGTCGAGCAACAGGCTCTTGCAACAAACAATCTTCAGTTCGTTGCAGAGACTTATCTGCCTGAAAAAATTAAGAGAGGCAAGTTTTTGCCTTAAAAAGTTTTTTTACTCTCTTCACATAATTTTTTTTATGTCCAAAACCAGTATCGTGCTAGTGGATTTAGATGGATGCTACGTTTTGAGAGACAAGGCTTTTTTTGAGAGGGTTCTAGAAAATTTAGCAGGTTTATTTATGGAAGATGCCAGAATTGAAGGAATCACTCTTTTTTATCAGCTTTTAAGAGGTAATGAGAACATTTATAAGGTGAATAAAAAATTGATAAGGTTTTTGGATTCCCGAAAATTTGATAAAGAAGTTATTTTAACTGCAAGAAGGAGAAAAGATTTAAATTCGGAGAGAATGGACACATTAAATGAGTTATGCGAACACTTTGATTCAATCGTTTTTTACCCTGGAAGAACAGGACAGGGCGAAAAAATAACGGAAAGGGAATCATCAGCATTGAGGTATTTTTTGGGATTGGAATATGTCGACTACAAGATGGAGGTCGCAGAGGATTATTCCCTGGAACACCAGGTTTTTATTGTGGATAATTCCGAGAAAGTTGTTGGAGCTGCCAGTTCAAGAGATTTCATAAAAAAACAGTTTCTTGTGAAGGGAACACGACTATTTGAGGTAGATGAAAGGGGAAATAGAAGGCCTCTGGACTCTTGATTTTTTGATCCCTATACCTATCTGGAAAATAGTTTTAAACATAGGACCGAATTTTTTCCTATGGAGACCAAAAAAGGTTTCGAGATCGATAAAAAAGGATCGGTCAAAGCCGAAAGAATCAGTGATGGTGTTGAGGTGGAACTTTCTTGGGGTAAAATTGATGATCCTGATGCTAAGGACTACCAGAACACTTTAGGCATCGATAACGGTACATGGATAGAGAACGGGGAAGATAAAAGAGGAACCTTTTTTATTTACGACATAAAAGGCGAAAGGTACAAGATCTACCAGGATGATCTTAACAGCTAGATATCAGATATTTAAAATATAGTGATAAACCTGTTTTGTAGTCTTTACAAGGGACTGTAGCTTAGCCAGGGAGAGCGCGAGACTGAAGATCTCGTTGTCCCCGGTTCAAATCCGGGCAGTCCCATGTACTTTTTCTTAAAAGTGACCCAAAAATTTATTATGGTATCGCATCAAAAGTTTTAAGGGATATTTCTGGTTTTTTTCTTTGTGTCTATCACTTGAAAGTGTATGGTGAAAATAATGAATGTGGCACTGGCTTTAGGGGGTTCGATAGTATCTGAAAACATTGAAAACCTTGAAAAAATTATTAAACAGTTACAAAAGATCTCAGATGTATGTGAGAAGGTTGTTGTCGTTGTTGGAGCAGGGAAACTTAAAAAATATATTGAGTACTGTGATGAAGAGGTCTCCAATGCTGAAAAAGACATGGTGGGGATAAAGGCTACAAGGCTTAATGCATCCGTTCTAAAAAGTTACTTTGTTGATGCCTACAAATCCATACCTGAAACTTTCGATGAACTAAAGATCGCTGTTGATACTCATGACATAGTATTTATGGGCGGTACAGAGCCAGGTCATTCTACAGATGGTGTTTCAGCGGTTTGCGCGGAAATAATAGATGCTGATTTGATGGTTAACGTTACAAATGTTAATGGAGTTTTAGATAACGGCGGTAAAGGTGATAAGATAGGTCAAATGAATTTTTTTGAGCTTCGAGAGCAGATATCTTCTGTATCATGTGATCCTGGAACCTATCCATTGATGGACAGGACGGCAATCGAAATATTGGAGAGGTCTGATATCAAACTTGTTGTGGTGGATGGTAACATGCCGGGAGAGATAATTGGAGCGATAAATGGAGAACATTCAGGGAGCGTAATTGTTAGTTCAGAGAAGTAACGTTTTTAATGGTTTTTATAGCTCAGTTAAAGTTTTAAATACTCTTCCACCTTTTATTATTGTTTTCTAGTTTAGATGTACTAGGGTGGTCTTTATAAGTGAGGTTTATTTGGTCTGGGAGGTTTTAGAGGAGCTTTCAGTAAGAGGATGTGTTCAGGGATTTAGGCTGAGACTTGGAGAAGAAGTTATGAATTCTAAGATTTTCAAAGACATTTTTAAAAAATATTCTAGGGGAACAATTTTTGAAAACGTAGAAGTGCTCGTTGAACAAATTCCCTCCACATATGGATGTGAATGCGGATACTTTAGGAACTCTTCTCTGTCAGATAAACAAAATAAGAGGTGTCCAAGATGCGATGACAGATTAAAGCTGTTTAGAGGAGAAGAATTCGAACTGGTGGATGTGTACTGAACTTTTCAATAAATTTAACTATTTGTTCTAAAGTTTTTTTTGATGGTGTTCGAACAAGCAGATGTTGTTATAATCAGGTTCGGGGAGATCAGCCTCAAAAGCAACAAGGTCAGAAACAGGATGATAAACCGGTTAAGTAAGAATATCAACGCTGCTTTAAAGAACATAGGAGTGGAATGCACTGTTTATAACAAGTGGAGCAGGATAATAATTGAAGAATTCGAGGAAACAAAGAATATTGTGGACGCTGTTTCAATTCTCCCTGGAGTTGTTTCTTTGAGTCCTTGCAAGGTTGTTGAACCGAAAATCGAGACCATATCCCGGGGTTTGGTGGAAATCGGTCTTGAGAACTTTGAGGGGAATACTTTTGGAGTTGATGCTAGAAGAGTTGGTGAAAAAGATACACATAATTTCAGTTCTCGAGACATATGCGAAGAAGCAGGATCTGTTTTGCTTGATAACCTTGGAGAAAACGTCGAAGTTGATTTGAACCATCCTGATCAGTGGTTCTATGTTGAGTGCCGGAAGGAAAAAGCTTTTCTGTACCTTAAAAAATATCCAGGCCCTGGAGGATTACCTGTTGGAGCCGAAGGAAAAATTTTAGCACTTATAAGCGGCGGACATGATTCTCCAGTTGCCGCATATAAGATGATGTGTCGAGGTTGTGAAGTGGTACCCTTGTATTTCTCAATGGGAGACTATTCAGGTATAGATCTCGATATCAGGGCTTTTAAAACCATTCAAAAACTTAAAAAATTTGCTCCAAACTTTGATTGGGATGTGAGAGTGGCGGAGATAGGCGAAACTGTTGAAAAATTGATGGAAGACCTAAATAATACAAGGATGGTAGTACTAAGACGGTTTATGTTCAAAATAGCGGAGAAACTCGCGGAAAAAGAGGGTGCAAGGGGAATCGTTACAGGAGAATCCTTAGGCCAAAAATCCAGTCAGACCCTTGGTAACCTGGATGTTGTATCCAGAGCAACAAAAATACCTGTACATAGACCGCTCCTTTCTTTCGACAAGCCAGATATTATAGAGATAGCGCGAGGCATAGGCACATTTTCAGGTTCTAAAATAGAGGCGGGTTGTACAGAGATTGCTCCTAACAGACCGGAGGTCTACGGCGATCTTGAAAAAATTAAGGATGTGGAGCCTGATTACATCGATGGAGAAGTTGAAAAGACGGTTGATAAAATTTATAGAAAGGAGTTGTAATTAAATGTCTGAAACAGAGTACAGAAAGGCTGTGATCGATCACTATGAGAATCCTAGAAATCTGGAAAAGCTTGAAGAGTTTGATTTTAGAGGTTCTTCTACCAATGATCTATGTGGCGATATAGTTGGGATAAAGATAGATCAAAAAGAAGAAGTTGTTGAAGAGGTAAGTATCAATCTAGATGGCTGTGTGGTATGTAAGGCTTTCGCATCCATGTTTTCCCAGAAGATCAAAGGAGAAAAAATCAGTGAGATGAGAGAACTTGACGAAGAAGGTTTTTTTGAGATCGTAGGGTTTTATCCAAGAGAGGTAAGGAAAAAATGTTCTATGGTTGTTTTTCATGCTTTTAAGAACTGTTTCGATTGATCAAGGCTGATGTCTGGCCTCAACGGTTACCTGGTTCGTACCGGTTTTTTCTATGGTTAGTTCAAAGTCAAAGCTTTGATCACTGTTACCTAAAACGTACATTTCTGTACCGGGCAGGGGAGTGCCAATATAGGTCATGTTGATTTCGCAGCTGTGCTCCACACATCCGTAGTGATATTCGCCGAAGTCCAGACAAATATATTCTCCTTTTGCAGTTTCCTGGTCTGATATGTATTGAGGTATCTGTGAATCCGGTTCTCCTCTGGTTTCAGCTGCATAAATGCCATTAACATAGTTCAGTTTTGTCTCAATTATTTTTCTGTTCCCAATAGGGTTCCGGCAGGCCCAGCTTATATCCTCATTAATCTTTACAAACTCGTTTTCGGAATGTCTTACAGCTCTTTCTTCCCTTAAATTAGCTATGGCTGTATAGACTATCAAAGTGGTGATTATAGCTATGAGTATTCCTCCAACTATCCATATCCATGCTGATACTGCTATACCTTTTTTTTCTTTCACGTTTCTTCACCGCAAATTATCACGGAACGCCCTTTTTCTGTTATGTTTATGATGTCTCCTCTGTTAAAAATAACTTCCTCGTCCGAACCCACGATAATTCCTTCGAATCCAGGTATGTTTTCGCATTCCTCCCTAAAAAGTATCTTGGGTTCCTCGGAGTCAGGATAAGTTATATGTTCTTCGATGGCTATGTCCTTCAGCATTCTTTTTGAAACCACCATTTCAGGTTTCACTATGTTTTCCTCAAGCTGACAGTTCTTGTGGTATCTGGCTGAAAGTATCTTGTGCAAATCCTGTGATTTTATATCTTGCTGGTAACCGTATTCCGAACATATGTATGTTTCTTCGTAGCCTTCTGAATCCATGATTTCTTCGAAGATAGTGTTAGGCTGCTGCAGGGAGTATATGATACCTATACCTACTATGATTGCTATACTTATCAACAGGTACTTCGCCACCATCTCTAGAGAGAAGGAAGCTTTCATTGTTCCACTTCTATCTTGTTGGTTCCAAAGTTGAAAGAGATTATCAGGGATTTACCTGTATATTCGTCGGTTTTGAAATCAGTTATTTCTTCCAGAGAGTCCGATAATTCTTCTTGTATATCTTCTTTATCTATATTCTCGTCGTCTTCCCACCTTACAACAAAACAAGTGTGTGACTCGTACATATCAGCCGTCATATCATCACACATATCTATCATTCTTGAGATTCTTTGAGGAAGATCCTGGTCTTCTTCCAAATCAACTATTTCTGTTTCCCCGTTTTCATCATTGATAATTCCTCCATTACCATCTAGGATCTGATCGCTTATCGTCATAAGTATTCCTGTCGCTATAAGTATAGATATCGCTATAATGACATACTTCGCGATGTAATCCAGTGATAATCCCATCTATTTATACACCTTTATGTACTCTTTTGGAGGTTCCTCATACGTCGTGTTGTACTCTATCAAAACCATGTCTCCCCTGGATATGTTCTCTACGTCAAATATTATCTGGTTTTCTTCTCCACATGTTGTACCTGAAACGTGCTCTGTCTCATTATTGTGTATTATCCGAGGGCATAAATCGTTTTCAATAAGTTTTTGATTGAGGTATGATTCGTTCACAGGCTCTTCAAGGTTTTGGACGTTCCATCCTCTGCAGAGCTCTTCATTGGTATAATATCCTTGGTAATCATCCCAACAATTTACTATCTCTCTGGCTAGTTCGAGTGTGAATCTTTTTTTATCCTGAGTATTTATTTCCTGATAAGTCTCTTCTGAACCGGTTCGACACATTCCAGGATGGTATGTCTGGTCCGTGAAGATAGAAGCTCCTCTTTGGTATAATGTACAGAAGAACTGATCTGTATTAACACCGAAACCACCATATATTATAGCCACGAGTATCGAAACTCCTATTGTGGCGATTATGATGTTTCCGATCATGTTGAGGCCTATGCCCTTTCTTTTAAAAGCCATTGTAAAAGTATTGTTCGCTCTTGCTTATTAATTTTTTATTTTTCTTATACTCTGTTTTTAATCTATGCTGTGGATAGTATCTATACCTGTTTCGCACTGGGAAAAACCTTCCAGTTCTTCTTCTGGTATGCTGCAGTGACCTGTTGGAAAACTTTCGCACTCATTGAATTCAGTATATGGTACTTGGTTGCAGCTATATCTTGGTCCCCAGGAATTTTCTGTTGCAACATGGTTTAAACGTATTTTCCAGTCTAAAAATCCTAGTTTATCATCATGAGGAATCGCATCATATTTCTTATCCTCGCAACTTATTTCAATATCTATATATCCTGTATGATGTACGGCATGTTGAGTTATACAGTCGTAAAGATATCCGCTTTGTCCGTCATCTGTAGTACATTCTTGGTGAACCATTTCACTGTCCACGACTTCCCATTCCCATCCCTCAGCTGCCTCGCATTCTTCTTTTGTCTCAGGTTTTTCATTTCCGTTATTGTTGTTTGTGTTTGAATCAACTTCTTCATAGTACTCCAGG
>JALDAH010000025.1 GCA_022729275.1 Candidatus Nanoanaerosalina archaeon | reverse complement strand
ATGGCAGAAAAGAAACCACACATAAATCTCGTATCAATCGGGCACGTTGACCACGGAAAATCTACCATGATCGGTAGACTTCTATGGGATACCGATAACCTGCCCGAATCTGAGAAGAGAAAGCTTAAAGACGCTGCAAAAGAAGCAGGAAAAGAAACATTCGAATTCGCATTTGCGATGGATAACCTAAAGGAAGAAAGAGAAAGAGGAGTTACAATCGATCTAAGACATCAGAGATTCGACTCTGAGAACTATTATTTCACTATGATTGACGCTCCTGGTCACAGGGACTTTATCAAAAACATGATCACAGGAGCTGCTCAGGCTGATGCAGGAATCCTTGTAGTAGCTGCGGACGACGGTGTCCAGCCTCAGACAAAGGAGCACTCCTACCTGGCAAAGACGCTGGGAATAAGACAGCTTGTAGTAGCTGTAAACAAGATGGATATCCCTAAGTATTCCGAGGAAAGGTACAAAGAGGTCAAAAAAGAAGTATCACAGCTTTTGAAAGGAGTTGGATTCCCTGTAAAGAAGATTAAGTTCATCCCTATTTCGGCTTACCAGGGTGACAACGTGGTGGAGAAGTCCGACAACCTTGACTGGTACGATGGACCAACATTGCTTGAAGCTCTTGACGACTTTGAAGCTCCTGAAAAACCTGTTGATTTACCACTAAGAGTTCCTATCCAGGACGCATACAAGATCAAAGGTGTGGGTACAGTCCCTGTAGGAAGAGTCGAAACAGGACAACTAAAAACCGGAACAGACGTTAAGTTTGAACCAGCTTCAACAAGGCTTAACAAGAACGTGGGCGGAGAAGTCAAGACTATCGAGATGCACCACGAAGAAGTTGACGAAGCAAACCCAGGAGATAACATCGGTTTCAACGTTAGAGGAGTCGGAAAAGACGATGTAAAAAGAGGAGACGTTGCAGGTACACCTGACAATCCTCCAACAGTTGCCGAGAAATTCAAGGCACAGATCATCGTATTGAGCCACCCTAACGTGATCACTGAAGGATATACTCCTGTGTTCCACGTTAACACAGCGCAGGTCGCTTGTACCTTCACAGATCTGATCAAAACCCAGAATCCAAAGACAGGAGAGCTGAAAGAGGAGAACCCTGATTACATCAAGGAGGGAGAATCAGCTATAGTTGAACTAAGACCTCAGAGCCCACTCGTCATAGAGACCAAGGACGATATTCCTCAGCTTTCAAGGTTTGCGATTAGAGACATGGGACAGACAGTTGGTGCAGGACTTTGTATCGAAGTAGAGGAGAAGTAAACTCTCTCCTCTTTTTTTGAATTATCTTTCTTCTTGAAGCCCAACATTTTATATTGTGAAGATAAAACTATATTTATCGATGAAAGAACTGGAAATCATTATTGACAGAGATAGGGGACATCTATATTATCATAACGTTACATCGATCATTTCGGAACAAAACGATATCCCCAACATACACCAGAGTCTAAGGAACAAGATTGGTCCAACAGCTGATCGTCTGTTCCACAAGCTTTTCAAAAACATGATCAAAAAATACCGGTTTCTCTACGAGGGAAGGGAAAAAACAGAGGGAAACATAAGAGAGATGCTTCAGGAGATATCCTATTTTGGTTACGGCAAACTAATGTTATTGGATTACGGTGAAGATATAGTGATAAACGTTGAGAATTCTTTTGACCATCCTTTTAACCAGAGATATGAAACGAGAAATATAATAGGTATACTTGAAGGTGCATTCGAAGAACTTACAGGTAAAAAATGTGTATGCAAACATGTGAGTTGTAATAAAGAGAATGAATGTAACTATAAAGTTATCATCAAAGATGAAGCTGTTAAGATACAAAAAAATATAAAGAAACAAAATGAATTAAGTAAAAATAATATAAACACCAGACATCTCAAGTACAGAAACGGAGAACTCTGGTACAAGGACACGAGAAACATAATTTTACACATAGATTTTGCATCCAATATGATAGAAGAGCTTGGAAATTTGATTGGTAGAGGTGCAAGAGGTATAATTTATCAGGCAAGTAAATACGCAGCAAGAAAAAGGATAGACAGTGTAAAGAAATATAGGTTCTTAACGGTATTTAGCTTTCTATTAAAGCCTTTCATAAAGAAAAACATTGAAGAGGAGTACTTGATGAGAGGATATGGTGTCCCCAGAGTTGAGATAAAGCGCGAAAAAATAGTATTATACCTTGAGAACTGTCACAATTGCCATGGAATAGAGACGGATTCACCTATCTGTTATGATATCCAGGGACAGGTTGCGGGTATAGCTGAAGCAATAATGGGTTCTGATGTGATATGTGAAGAAGAGAAGTGTATCACAAAAGGCGATAAATGCTGCAAATATGTCGCAAAAAAGAAAAGTTAGTGGATTTCTAATCTGTTCCAAAACCAAAAAAATTGCTGAAAACAGTTTTAATAAAAAAATAAAGAAGGAAAGTAGAGTCAGCTATAATAAAAAATCACATTTTCTCCCTCAAGACATCAGGCATATCTAAATCATTAAAATCCCTCTTATTTAGTTCTCTTGCAATCATAGTAACACTTAAGCTTCCTATAGCATCCGCAAAAGAGTATACAACGTTCTCAAGAGCTTTCTTTCCATCAACTTTTATCTCAACTACAATTCCTTCCTCATCAACTTCGATACCTTCGGATTTCTTCGCTAGTTTAATGGCTGTTTTCTTACCAAGTATATCTTTTTCTCTTTCTATCGCGGCTTCTATAGCCTCTTTGTATCCTTCCATAATCAACACCTCAGAAGATATCCTGATCCATCAACCACGAATCACCTGGTTTGTCGCCAACGAAAAACCTGACTTTACAGAATTCCTCGCCTTTAGCTATACACATCAATTCTTCTGCCTGTATCGGTGCTCCGAATATTGTATGTGCTGCTCCGGATGCGAATCCTCTTAAAAAATCGCATACAGGTTTTTCGGATTCAATAAATCCATGTTTTTCAAGAGACCATTCAGCTTCTGGAGAATGATTAACCCTCACAACAATGTTTTCAGGAGGTTCATATCTCAAAACTTCGAAGCTGCCGTAACCGATCTGCTCTAAAATTTCAAGTGCTTTAAGGAGTGTTTCCTTTTTACTTCCCTGTTCCGGTATCTTTTCCGCTGTTTCCCTCCCGGCTTCATATGCCTTCATAAAAAACTTTCTTTTAGCGATAACTTCTGCGGCTTTGTCCGTTATCTCATCAAACTGTTTTATAAAATCGATGTAGTTTTCTTTGATACTTGGGAGAAATGAAGCAGGTACAACAAGTAATCTTTCATCTCCAATATGTATAGATCCTTTATCCTCGTCGAAATCAGCTAATTCTTCTATTATCCATTCTGTCATAAAACCACCTTTATATCATTATTTGACATATCAGTATTAATAAAAGAATAGTTATCACAGCCACATAACAAATAAAAGATTCGGTTTTTGTTTTCGTTTTATGGGTGTTTATAAAGAAAAAGAATTTGTAGAAAGTATCGGTACTAGAAACTTGTATATGCCATTGAAGCTAAAAGAAGTCTATGTTTATCCTTCAACCGGTGAAATAAGTTACTTGACACCGGGTCCAAGAGGGATATACAACTATGAAATCAAACATGCCAGCCTTCAAAAAGACTCGTTAGAAGAAAAGATACTTCTTACAGATAAGGAATATAGAAAGCTTAGAAGACTTAGGGAAAAAAGCGGTGAAAAAATAATAGGTCTTGATGAAGTCACAAACACCTTGGGTAACTACATAGAAGAAAAAGATATAGATATAGAAGCCTACTTCGAGATAGATGAGATGGAAAACGGTTGCATGTTATTCTACAGAAAAGGAGAAGTCTTTAACCGTTATGGTTTTGAGATCTACGACAAAGTTGTTGATAAGAAAAACTCCATCAGAAAGAAGCATGGTTTAAACTTAAAAGATTGGGATCAAGATTTCAGAATCTCTGGCAAACACAGCTCAATAATCAAACCAATACTGAAAAATTTTTTGGTGGAAAACAAGGACGATAGGCCTGAAAACGTTGAAGAGTTCGAATCTCTAGTAATACGTTACAACGAACCAATCCTGCTTGAAAAAACAGATATTGAATCTTACGATTTTAAAAAATAATGGATGGAAAACAAAAACCATTGATAACAATGAAAGAAAAATTACAGATGATATACAACGATGTTATCGCTTATCCCAAACACAATGTAATAGAGATGAAAGACATGGGATATACTGAGCATTCAGGAATAGAAAATACTGCAATGAGAAAAAAAATGCGTGAAGCAGAAGTCATAAGAGAGCATAGTTCAGATATAAATTCATTGAAAACTGTTAATCTAACTCCTGGAAGCAACGGTGTTAAACCTTTCTATGGTGGTACTCTCAACATCACCTTCAGTAAGGACAGGGAAAATCCTAAGCTTATTTTATCCAGAGAATGTATCATGGATAAACTAGATATTTTTTCCGGAAGCAGAATAGAAGAAAACAGTTGGAAGCATTCCATGTTAATAAACGGTAACCACCAGCTTTTCTACAATAAAAGGAATAACATCATCCACATACCAGAATATTTTCTGGAGGGAGATGAAGTAAACCGGAAAATAGAGGAATACATCCAAGATACAGTGGAAAGAAACTATTTCGATAAGGATTTGTTGGATGCTTCAGATATAAACTACAAGAAAAACAAGGGGATATTAATTCCGCCAGAAAATTCATGGCATATACGATACCAGTTAGAAGATGGAAAATATGAATCCTTTGATGCAGGTGTGACACCTGTTCCCGAAAAATCGGTACTGGAAACTTTTAACTACAACTTTAAAGAAAAGCCTTTGATAACTCATCCAATAGACATAAGGAACCTCGGGGAACATGAACCAAAAGGAATCACCGAGATAAACATGGGGAAACCGATAATAAAAAACTATATTAGAGGTGAGATAAAAGATATGTCTGTAAGAAAAGACTATAGCAAATTTGATGATTATAAAGCCTCTGAAACTGTTCTAAAGGCTGTTTCAAATGAGAACAAAAATTTTGGAGAAGGCATCAAATTTAGTTTTTTGAAAAAGGAGAGTAATAGATAAAATGGAAGAAACATTAGCTATCCTATACAGAAACGTTATGGCACATCCCCATAGAAGTATTTTGAGATTTGAAGAAGCTGAAATAAAAAAAATGTAGAATTAGATTTTGAAAATATTAGCGAGATAAAAAAAGGTGGGGAAAGGCAAACTTTCTGAAATCGATAAAAAAACGGAGAACGGTAATAAAATCAAGCTAACACCTGGAAACTATTTTCTTAAAGGATATAGAGGGATGAGTTATCTAAATGTTGTTTTCGTTGAGAAAAATAGGCCCACAAATCTATTACTAACAAAGGATTTCTCAGAAAGTTATTTGGATATTACTAGGGTGAAAAAGTTTAGAGATGATGACTGAGAAATATTATGCTTCATAAACAGTAAGAAAGTCATGGATCTGGAAAATTTTATAAAAAGCGGTCTCTATAAGCCTTCAAAAGGTTTAAAGGAAGCTTTGAAGAAAAGAAATCCTTATTTTGGTAGGGAAATAAACACAAGATATCTATATGAATTATAAAAAATCGACTATACAGTTATTATATTGATCAAAGTTGATAAGATATAGGTTAGAAGTATAGCCACGAAAAATGCTGAAATCCATGCCATTGCAGTGAAAATTATCTTCCTATCTCCTATCTCAGAATCGCCTGATACCATTCCGCTGCCTATAATTGAAGCTATTATGGCCTGATTAAATGAGATAGGGATCCCTAATATTACTCCAATCTGGGCAAGTATCGCGGCAGTTCCAAGTCCAGCAACAGATTTTCTAGGGCCTATATTTGAATATTCAAAAGAAACCGCCTCAACTATCCTCGGAGATAATATAAGAGCTCCTAAAAGTATTGAAAGACTACCCAAAATAATCAAAAAATTGTTAGAAATACCTAATCCTGAAACAGGTCCTATGGCTTTACCAACAGAATTTGCACCGGCATTGTAAGCTACAAATACGCCCATTACAAATGTCAAACTCCTCATAAGTCTCTTGTCACTTTCATCAAACATTCGAACCATCAACTTTGAAAAACCAAAACCAAGGATTATAGCCAGTAGAGGTATCGATAGCCAGTAACCCACCACGACAGCAAGAGAAGAAAGATTAATTGTAGAACCAAAACCCAGAGCTGTGCCTATAACTGAACCGATAACGGTAAAAGCCGTGGGCATGGGATAATTTGTACAAACACTTATAACAACAAGCAGAGATGCCACAAAAAGTATTATTATTGCCTGTAAATTCGTGAAACCGGATGGAACTATACCGGTGCCTATTCTTGTGGCCACGTTTTCTCCCTGCATAAGAGCTCCTATTGCAGCTGCAATCCCGGCTATCAAAGCACTTTTCAAAACACCTATGGACCCAGATGATCTAACAGGACCGAAAGAGGGTGGAACAGCTGAAGAACCTATGGAAAAACCCATAAAAACTGCTACTGCAAGAGACAAAATTGTCAGGATATCAAACATTTAGAGAATCACTGAATCTTTTCTTGATAAATTTTCTAAGGTCTTCGTCGAGAACGTTTACGGTGAAAACGTATCTATTATTATCCTTGTCCCTTAAATTTATTGATAACTCCTCTGTATCGAAGTATTTTGGGTTGAACTTCAACATTATAGATTCGTAAATTATCTCCTCAAAACTTCTGAAGAATTGTAAAGAATTTGCACCGATAATTTCTCCAACAACTTGAAACAAATCCCTAAATTTATCTGACATATCGTATTCTGTTTCAGTGGTGGAAAATCCCTGTACAAGGTTTTTTATCTTTTTCTTGTTTCCCTCATATTCTCTCTCAAACTTTTTTTTATTTAGAGAAGCTATTTTTGCGGTTTTTTTATCCATGTCTTCTGAAGATTCCTTTGGTTTAGGTTTCCAATCATCATAATCATTCAGATCTTTTTCTGAAACATCCTTAGCTTCAAATAATTCTTTAAGGTATTCAGCGATTTGACATATCTCAGTCCAGCTTCCCTCAAATACAAAACCGGACTGGGTAAGTTTTTCTTCTCCTTCATTCCTGTACATTTGTAAACCTTGTTGAAGCCTGTTTTAATTCGAAAAAGTTTTCTTCACCTACACCTTGTTTAAAACATCTGTTAGTATAAAAATCTTTTAGTTGTGGAGTTTATATCAAAAATAATTTAAACAATCCAATTCAATAAAGTTGACATGGCCAAGATACTATCGATTGAGGATTCAGCTTTTGAGAGAAAAGTGATATCAAAGGTGTTAGGAGAAACCAAACATGAACTTATTTTAGCAAGAAATGGTAAAGAGGGTCTCAAGAAACTTGAGGAGGAAAAACCCGATCTTTTACTTCTTGACCTCAGGTTGCCTGATATCGATGGTATAGATATATTGAAAGAAATAAAAAGCAAGGATTTAAATGTAGTTATAGTATCGATTATCAGGGAGGAGAAAACAAAGGAGGAAACAATGAAACTTGGTGCAAAGGAATATATCAGTAAACCAATAACAAAGGACAAACTCCTGCCCACGATCAATGAGATACTGGGTGATATGTAATGGATGTACTTATAACGGATGATTCGTCTTTCATGAGAAAAGTACTACACAATATAGTAAAGGATTTAGAATTCGATGAGATATATGAAGCAGAGAGTGGCGAAGAGTGTATAAAGAAATTTAAAAATGAAAAACCTGTACTTGTTCTCTTGGATATAGTTATGGGAGGGATGAGTGGTCTTGAAACACTTGAAAAAATAATGGAGATTGATGAAAATCAGAGAGTTATAATGATCTCCGCTGTTGGCCAGAAAAAGATGGTTGAGGATGCCCTTAACAAGGGGGCAAAAGAGTTCATAGAGAAACCATTTGACAACAAAGATGTCAAAGAGACGATTGTGAATGTTCTTTCAGGTTAAAAACCTGATAATTTTTATCTTATATTTCTAGCTTTCTTTGCAGCCATCTTCTTGAGTTCTTCATCGCTTATCTCTTCTACTTCATCTTCTTCTTCGTCAGAACTCATTTTATCGGTGATCTTTCTCATCTCAACAGCTTCTTCTTCACCGAAACCTTTATTCAGATCAAGTATTATTATCAGTCTTTCATCAAGCACCGCCACTCCTTTCATGTAATTGGTATGGATTTTCTCTTCAAGAATCTTTGGTGATTCCTTTATCCTGTTCTCTTTAACCCTCATTACCTCTTCAACATCATCTACAAGCATTCCAACGGTTGTATCATACATTTCAAGTATAACGATAAATTTAGCGTCCTTTTTGTTTAAATCAAATTTTTCCTCTAGATCTATTACAGGTACAACTTGCCCTCTCACATTTGTTATGCCTTTGATAAAACTGGGAACGTTGGGTAGTGGAGTGATTTTTTTCTCTTCTGATTTTGTTATCTCCTTGACATACTCTATCTCAATAGCATAGTCCTCATTAGAAAGTTCAAACACAAACAATTGTACAGTATCAATAGATTGTACATTATCTTTAGATTCTTGTTCCATCTATATCTTTCCTCCACTTAAAAAATATTTTTTCAATGACCTGACCCAATTAATAATTAATATAACCTAATTTAAATATTATAACAACAATCCAAAAAAGGTGTGGACAATGGAACCAGAAGAACTATCAGAACTTTCAGTTAAGGATATTAAGGACAGTATTGGAGAAAACCCGGAAAATATCGAGGAACTGATTAAAGAAGAGGAACAAGGGAAAAATAGAAAAAGTCTCATCACTTGGTTAAAGAGTATGGAACAAGAAAGTTCAAACAAAAAAGACAATATAAGAGGAAATGAGGAGAAAATGATTGGAGAAAAATTGGAAAATCTTGAAGGAGAAATTGAGAATATAACTTCATATTCTTCCGAACTTACTAGGATAACAGAACAAATGGCTGGAAGAAGTCAAAACCAGGCACAAGAACTTGAATTACTTGAAGAAAATCTTACCGAGTTATCTGCTTCTGTACAAGAAGTAGCATCTAATTCTGAAGATGCGGCAACATCTATTGCATCTATAAATGAATTTGCTCAGGAAGGAGGACGTGCTGCAGAAGAGGGAATGCAGAAAATGGTCGAGATGGAGCATTCCGTAAAAGATGCAAGAAAAGCGGTGGAGAAACTTGGCGAGAAGAGCAAAAATATCAGGGAGATCACCAAAACAATAACCGATATAGCAGAAAAAACAGATTTATTAGCTCTTAACGCAGCTATTGAAGCTGCCAGAGCTGGAGAACAGGGACGAGGGTTTGCAGTAGTTGCAGATGAAGTAAAACAACTTGCAGAAGATTCTTCAGAATCAGCGGAAATGATTTCCGATATGGTCGCGGATATGGAGAAAAACATTAGCGATGTTGTAAATAAAATAGAAAAAAGTCAGCAGGATCTAGAAACAAGTTCAGGTGTTATCAGATCGGCTCTTACAGCACTAGAAGAGATTTCTAGCAATATCTCTGAATTATCTACTGAAATGCAGGAGATATCCTCTGCTTCACAGCAACAGGCATCCGGTACCACGGATATAAAGAACACTGCCGATGAGATAGCTCAGGCAGCCGAAGAACTTTCCTCAGGCATCCAGGAAGTAAGTTCTACTGTAAAACAACAGAACACAACAATCGAGAAATTATCCGGGAGTATTGAAGATATCTCAGAAATAGTTAATTAAAAGGTGAATAGATGGTACACTGGATAGCAGGAAAAGTTGAGCTCAGTGATTTGCAGAAAGAAGGGTTAGAAGAGATAGGGAACATTGGTTCAGGTCAATCAACTGATTTTCTTTCAGACATCATCAAAAGAAAGGTTGAGATAGCGATACCAGAAATGGGTGTGATACCCTTATCAGAATCAACAAAAGAACTTAAAGAAAAATTTTACAAGAAAGACCCTGTATTCAACGTATATGTTCCTATAACTGGTCTAAATGGAGGAATATCCGTAATACTGGAAAAAGAAGATTATATAAAACTTATAAATCTGATAGAACAGCAGATAAATGAACCATATACTTTAATGGAACTCTCCGAGGATATAGCTAAATGTTATCTGGAAGCTGTCAATAATTTCTTGTATAAATCTCTGGGATTTGGAGACGGTAAACTTTTTTATATGCCTATAGATTCGCTTCTAGACTATCTTTCGGATAACATGATTACAGATGAAGAGAAAGATTCCGATGCCCTTATAATAAACACTGAATTCCATATATCTGATGAAATCAGTGGAAAAATAGTTCTTCTAATCAACATAGGTCATGTCAGCGAACTTACAGATGCTCTTGATAGATTATTAAATATCTAGTACCTTTTCGTTTCTCCCATCGGTCTACTCACAACAACTGTTCCGGACCAGCAGTGGAACCAGATAGATCTCCCCTGGTCCCCTCCAACATCTTCCTCAACTATATCTATCCCATATTTCTCAAGCTCCTTTCTTACAGATTTAATGTTCTTTTTACCTATCTCCATAGAAGATTCAAAGAGAGATGCTCCCCCAAATATCTTAGCGATAATTCCCTCCATATCACATTCCCTCTCTTTCAAGTCTTCCACCATACATTTTATGAGGTTATTAGCATATTTAAGAGATTCTTTATCCATGTTGGATGGAAGCATAACGTGTCCAAGTCCTCCAATATCATTTTTCTCATCGTAAAGACAAACAGCGATACAACTCCCAATACCCAGGGATTTAAGAACTTTCTTCCCTTCGCAGATATTATATTCTCCCATTTTAACGTTTAGATTAATCGCCATATATCTCAACCTTCAAGAAATCTCATCTAACCTATTTTTAAGGAACTCCTCGGATTCGGGGTGGAATAAAAATAAAAAGTAAGCATTTTCTTGTTTTCCAAAGTTAAAACTTGTTTTAAAAACAAGAGCTTCATCTCTTTCCTGGGCTATGGGAATAATAAAGTGATCCATCAAAGCCCCTAGAAAATCTATTTTAATATTAGGAACTTCTTCATAAAGTCTTACATCAATATATTCTGTTATAGCACTTAAACAGCTTCCTGTTATAATATTACCTGTCTCTTTTAGAGCTGATTTTTCCATTTCCGATAAATCCATACTTGGTTCTGATTCTGTAAGGTATGAAGCAAGGTTTTTAGCGCTGGAATGATCTAGCATAAATACAAGTTTGCCAAGTTCTGATTTTTCATCTGAATTATGCTCTTTTATTTTAACATCAAGAAAAATCGATGCGACCAAGGTGGAACCTCCCCCAAATTTCTCACAGATATCCTTTATATCAACAAATTTTATGTATGGAAACTCAACTTCTATCCTTTTACCAGTCATTTTTGAAAGAGCTTTTGAAGCATTTCCAGCTCCAACATGCGAAACCTCCTTCAAAACATCTATTATATCTTCATCGAAAATTTTAATCACCTATCAAAGAAGCTACATCTATAATAACAGCCGGTTTTCCATCAGAAAGAATAGAAGCCCCTGCTATACCTTTTGGTTTGCCTACACCGATATCTTTAATAACAAAATCCTGAACTTCTTTTATCTCATCCACGATAAAACCTGCTTTTTCTCCACCGGTCTTAACAACAACTACTGTATAATTGTCATCATCCATCTCAAAGTCAGAGTCATATTCAAGTGCATCTGCAAGATTAATCAAGGGAATTTCAATACCATTAAAGATAAACACTTTCTGACTCTCAATTTCTTTCACATCATCGTTATAAACATATACGCATCTTTCTATAGAGTTCAGAGGAATAGCGAGTCTGTGTATACCAATTCTTATCAAGAAACATCTTACAACAGCCAGAGATAAAGGAAGTTCCATTATTATCTTTGTTCCTTCCTCCAATTCAGTATCAATTTTATATAATCCATGTAGAGAATTTGCTGTTTCTTTTACGACGTTTAGACCAACACCTCTCCCTGATACCTGTGTAACCTCTTTATTCGTAGAGAAACTTGAATCAAATAGTAGATCTAGTATATCATCCTCCTTCATATCCTTAAGCTCTTCTCTTGTTATAACATTTCTTTCCAGTGCAGTTTCTTTAATATCTTCTACATCTATACCTCTACCATCATCCTTTACAGATATAACAGCAAGATTTCTTTCTCTTTTAGCCTCAAGTATT
>JALDAH010000050.1 GCA_022729275.1 Candidatus Nanoanaerosalina archaeon | reverse complement strand
GACTGAAAAAATATTTGAACACAAAAGGTGATTAGAAATGCCAGAAGAATCAGAGGACAACACAGTGTATGTAGGCAGCAAACCTGCTATGAGCTACGCCATGGCAGTAGTAACTCAGTTAAACGATGGTCATGACACCGTTCACATCAAAGCCCGTGGAAGAGCTATTTCAAGGGCGGTAGATGTGGAGGAGATAGTGACCAATAGGTTCGTCGAGGATGCTGAGATAAAAGAAATCAATCTGGGAACAGATGAGATTGATACCGACGAGGGCGACACCATCAACGTGTCATCTATCCACATCATCATCTCAACAGAATAGGAGTAGCCTCGGCTACTCGCCCATTTTTTTATTTTCTTCTTGAATTACTTATTTAAACTAGAAAGAGGTTATTATCTTACAGGTGGAGTAATTTATGAGAAAAGGTATAAGCATGACACTGACCATTATAATTGTGGCAGTTGTGTTGATGGTTGTGGGTCTTACACTGGTCACGCTTTTCGGGACAGGAATCGGCGATTTCTTCGATGTAGCTTCGGATACGGCAGACCAGGCACAGATACAATCGGCTTGTGAGAACGTAAGACAAGATATCAGTGATAGAATTTGCGGCGGTTTCACCAATGCCGATGGAGATAGTTTTTCACCATCAGCTAATGAAACTCACAACGTTGAATGTGTACAAGCAGGTTGTTCTATAGACTATGAAGACGGAGAAGCATCTTTTGAAAACTCCGATCCTGTGGATATCACGGTTCAACACAATGGAGACACTTTCAACTGTCAGGATTTTATATTCCTGCCTCAGCAGTGTCCTGTGATGGAATAGTGATTAGGGGTTAAAACCCTCTAACCAAGTTTTTTTTATTTTATTTTATCTTTATCTAAGGACTTAGGCGTAAATATTTAAACCGGAGGAGAGAATCTTAAATTGGAGGATACACTATGAAGAAAGGTATAAGCTTTACATTGACCATTATTATTGTTGCAGTCGTACTAATGGCTGGCGCTTTAACACTTGTAACTCTCTTTGGAGCAGGAGTTGGAGATTTTTTCGGTGCAATAACTCAAACCAGTACCGAGGCACAGTTAAGAAGTCGTTGTAGTACAAAAATAAGCACTATAGACAGGGAAGTGTGTTCAAGAGTCCCTGAAGATGGAAATGACAATCCTTCATCTTTAGATGAACTTTCAAGAGCTCCGATTCTTGGTGGTGGAGATAGTACTTGTGATGCATTGAACTGCAGTTTTTCACAGCTTGTGACTGAAGGAGAACTGGGAGATGACTTTTATACCGTCACGATCGATGGAGATGATTACAACTGTCAGGATGAGGGTTATATAATTAATCAGAATTGTCCAGTGATGATGCCATAACTTTTTTCCTCTTTATTCTTTTTTTTTCCTAACTTTATTATTTACTGAACCATAATCTCTTTGTAACATATGAGAAAAGGAATTTCATTTACTCTTACGGTTGTTGTAGTCGCGGTCGTTGTTCTTGTTTCAGCACTTACGTTACTTGTTCTACAGGGAGATTATCTTTCCAGTCTTGGTCAGTGGATAATGGGAGAGACGGATTCGGGCTTTGACAGGATAGAAAAACAGCAGATCAGGAGCGGTTGTAGAAACAAGATGGAAAATATCTGTGGAACCGTGGCTACAGGAGGATGTCCATCTGATTTCGTAGGTGAACTGGATGACTCCCAGTACTGGGTTTGCAACGTTGAATTCGAGGGTGTTGACTGCTACAAGGCCTGGGAAGAAAATCCCTCTTCTGTTCCGGAGTGCTGAAATCTATCTGATTCTGAAGATAGGATCACTCATTATTTCTGAACTAACACCGTTTATCCTGAGGACTGCTGGAGCGATCTTATAAAGCTCAGGTTCTTCATCGAAATTTATATCCCAGTTTTCACAAAGTATGAAAGGCACATGATTTTTAGAATGAGCTGTTAACGTATCTCCTTTATCATCTTTCATCTCTTCTGCGTTACCATGATCTGCAGTTATCATCAAAACGTATTCAGAGTTCTTACAGTATTCATGAATTTCTCCGATACATTTATCGACTTTTTCCGTAGCTTTGACAGCCGCATCGAACACACCTGTATGTCCTACCATGTCGCAGTTAGAAAAGTTCACGAATATGAAATCGTGTTCATCTTCCTCCATAACATCTATAGCTTTGTCTTTAATAGCTTCAGCTCTCATTTCAGGAGTTTTATCGTAAACATCTACCTTTGGAGATGGAAAAATCTTTCTTTCTTCTCCCTTAAAAGGTTTTTCCCTTCTTCCTGAAAAGAAATAAGTGACGTGTGCCAGTTTCTCGGTCTCGGCTATTCTATAGTGTTTCAAACCGTGTTTCTCAAGGATCTCTCCTATGGTGTTTCTCACTATGTCCTTGTTGAACACCACCGGGTTTTTGAAATCTTCCGAGTATTTTGTCATGGATGAGAAAAACAGGTTGTCAAGCCCTTTAGTCTTAAACTTATCGAAATCATCTTCGATGAATGCTCTTGTCATCTGTATGCATCTGTCAGCCCTAAAGTTAAATATGAACAGTGAATCACCGCTTTCTATTTTTTCTTCTTCTATGACGGTTGGTTTCACGAACTCATCGGTTTCTCCCCTTTTATAAGCTTCTTCAACGGCTTCTCTAGCTGAATCAGCCTTTAACCCTTCACCTCTTACTATCGCGTCGTAGGCTTTTTTTGTCCTATCCCATCTCCTGTCTCTGTCCATGGCATAATATCTTCCGGATACAGTGGCTATATTTCCTGTGAATTTTTCTATCTTATCCTCAAGTTCATCTACGAATTCCAAAGCTACTTTGGGATCTGTATCTCTTCCGTCAAGGAACATGTGTACGACGACATCTTCAAAACCCTCTCTATCAGCATACTCAAGCACAGCATAGAGGTGCTGTATAAGGCTGTGAACTCCCTTATCAGAGCATAGGCCCATCAAATGGAGTTTTCCATCATTTGAATCGGCGTGATCGATAGCGTCTCTAATAGTTTTTTTGTCGAAAAACTCTCCGTTTTCTATCGATTTTGTTATAACTTTGGGCATCTGAGGAACAGGTCTGCCCGCACCTATGTGCATGTGACCTACTTCTGAACCTCCAAGCCCTCCTGGCAGTAGACCCACGTGTTGTCCATGTGCAGGTACTGATGTTGAAGGGTAGTTCCTCAGTAAAAAGTCCATGTTGGGGGTCTCTGCTTCATATATGGCGTTTCCCTCTGTGTCTTCGTTGAATCCGTATCCGTCCAGTACTACAAGTATAACAGGGTTTCTCCATTTCATTTTCATATACCTTCTATTATCATCTCGTTTTCATCCATTATCCTGTAACCACTGTTTTTTTCAAGTTGTTGAACCACTTTTTCGAGTTTTTCCTCTTTTTCAGCGTATACTGTCATAAGAACTTCTCCTTTTTCAACCCTGTCACCTTTCTTCTTGTGGAGGTAAAGTCCGGCTCCTTTGTCCTTTGGAGCACCGGTTCTAGAACCTATTTCAGCGATTGTTTTATTTTCTATGTGGTTTATAACACCTTTTCTTTCTGCTTTTACTTCCTTTGTATGGGTTCCGAGTTCAAGATCTGGTTCAGAAACATTTTTTAATCCATTCTGTCTTTCAACAATCTCTTGGAACTTTTTAAGAGCTTTACCATTATCTAGAAGTTCTTCAGCATTTGGCTCTCTGTCACACATCTCTAAAAGAATATTAGCCAGTCTGACAGATTTTTTCCTTAAATCAGCAGGTCCTTCGCCATTTAAAACCCTTAAACAATCCCTTATCTCGAGTACAGGCCCTATACCTCTACCTATGGGTTGTTCTCCTCTTGTTATTGTGCACTCCACATCGATTTCCATGTGTTCCCCTATTTTTTTGAAGTCGATCGCTAGAGACCTGGCTTCGTCTATGTTACCTACTTTTGCTCCTTCTCCATACGGAATATCTATTACAACTTTGTTGGAACCAGCAGCTTTCTTTTTCGAAAGAACTGATGCAACTACCTGTCCCTCAGGATCCAGTGAAAGCGGATGTTCGGCTCTAATGATCTTGTCATCGACAGGCGAAAGCTTGACTGAGCCACCCCATACGAGACAGCCGTCAGTATCCTCAACTATTTTTTTGATTTCGTCCAATGAAAAATCTATATCGCATATAGCCTCCATAGTATCCGCCGTACCTGAAGGCGATGTTATGGCTCTAGAAGATGTTTTAGGTATCTTTATGCCTTTTTCAGCTATGATAGGTATTATTATAGGTGTGACCCTGTTTCCAGGTACACCGCCTATCGAATGCTTGTCAGCAATTTTGTCGTAACCCCATTTGATTACCTCTCCAGCCTCAACCATTGATTCTGTTAAATCAGCCATCTCCCTGAAAGACATCCCTTTTGTGTAGATTGTTGTGACGTACGCACCCATTTCTATATCGCTCAAAGCGTTTTTATTGATGTCTTCTATTATCTTCCTTATTTCTTCGCTGTTCCACTCCTTTCCATCCATCTTCTTCTTTATGTAGTCTACAGAGTCAGGTTTTGAAGCTATTGATACCTGTATACTTCCTTTCCATTTGTGAAGGCTTTTTGTAAGACCTATCTCTCCTTCCTGAACCATTTTTTTTGTTGTGTCAACAACAGCAATTGTGTGCTCTCCATCCCTATCTAAATTAACTCTATCCAATGCATGAGTACCAAGCTCTTCTGCATCTTTTTCGTTTATTATGACTATTGATGTGTCAGCTTCCATGTCAATAGGTTTTCCCTTTAGTTCCAACTAGATCACCTTGGGGAGTGGGAACCCCACTTGTCCAAAGCTTTCTTCAACTCTTCATGTTTTTCTGCAGCTTCTTCAAGAGTTTCTCCATCCATATACCCATTTATAGCCTGTTTCATCGCCATGGCACCTTTATATGTGCCTCCTGGATGTCCGTGGACTCCTCCACCGACCTGCACTGCTATGTTTGTGCCAAGTTTATCGAAGACCATTGGAAGAGTTCCCGGATGAAGACCTCCAGAGGCAACCGGTAGAACATCTTTGAGTCCGTGGAGATCTTTCCTCAGCCATTCATTTATACCGACTGTGTCCTCGTTGTCCAACTTTCCAAGATTAGCTGTACCTGTGTGTATCTGGTCCACACCGATTATTCTGGAGAACTGTGCGATGCATCTCATGGAAACACCGTGTGTAGGTATCCGGTCAAATGCTGCGTGCATAGCTCTGTGAGCATGGATAGCGAGGTCAAGTTCTTCACATTTTTGTCTGACAGCCTGTAATCCGGCCCATCCAGCTGTGATTATATCTATCATTATATACTCTCCACCAAGATCTTTCACCATCTCAGCTCTTTCAAGCATAGTCTGTGTATCTGCCGTGATGTTGACAAGGTAAGATTTTTTCTCACCGGTTTCTCTTTCGGCTTT
>JALDAH010000054.1 GCA_022729275.1 Candidatus Nanoanaerosalina archaeon | reverse complement strand
TTCAACTTCATTGGAACAGCTTAATTTTTCGGAGATTTTTTCCAAATGATCAGAAAAAGTTTTTAGGTTGTCATAGGTCCCGGCGATTATCACAGAACCTTTTTCACCTGGCTCGATATTTTTCTTTAGTTCTTCCATAGGCATCATACCCGGAGGATCAGGCGAGCTCCATAAACTAAAAGTCCAGATACTTGTTTATAAACTTTGTTATTTTTAAGTACTATATATTGGAATAGGATGTATCAAAACATCCCTTTTACCAATCTGTATGATCCCTCTATCTTCTTGTCTTTTCCTCCGCACTGTCTTAAACTGAAGTAGGTGTCTTCAAGGCTTCCTCTACCCGAAAAAACAGCTTCTTTACCTGACAAACTACCGGTGAATCTTGCCTTTTTTGCGGAGTTAGATCCTGAAAACTCGGCTTTTTCACCCGATTTTTCGCCCTTAAAATATGCTTTTATCGCGGAATTTTTACCCGAGAAAACCGCTTCTCTTGCCGATTCTCTCCCTAAAAAATTCGTTTTTGCTGCTGAGTTCTCCCCATCAAATTTTGCGTTTACTCCCGAATAATTCCCCATAAACGTGGCGTTCCTTGCAGCTGCTCTTCCAGAGAATTCGGCGTTTTTACCGGAATAATCCCCTGAAAAAGTTGATTTCATGGCGGAACATGTTCCACTGAATTTTGAACCTGTTCCTGAGTAATCACCGGTAAACAAGTAACCCTCAGCCTCTTTTGTATCGTCAAATTCTAGGAATGACCCGCCGTACTTGTTTCTAAAAATTTTTCTATCGTTACCTCTTTCATAAAGAATGCTTTCCGCTAGACCTGCTGACACTCCGTCTTTCTCCTCAGCATAATCCATTAATTCTTCATCACTTACATCTAAGAGTTTAGATGCTAGTTTCAGAGCTTTCCTACCCTTTTCAGGGTTTTCCTGGTATTTATCTATCATTTTTTCGACTCTTTCATCCAGGGTTTCTTCATAATCCTCAACCATTTTTTCTTCGTATGCGGCTTCCATAAAATCAACACCTTTATTTGTTACCATATGGTAATAATACTTTAACTGGTATATAAATGTTACGGTTGTTTCGAAGGGGAAACACCGGGAAAGATGAAAAGCAGAGTATGCAACGGTCAAACAGCGTTAACTTCTTTACTTATTTAAAGAAGAGATAGTATTAAAAGCACTATCTGACCGTTGAAACCTGAAAACACAGGTATCAAAAGGTTGTCATCTATCTTTCCGGCGAAAGTCTCAACCAATGTTGCAGTAACTGCCATTACAAATATCAGTATCCACAAATGAGCTGTCAAAATTGCTGCTCCTGGCAACAGTATAAAAACAATAAAACCTATCAGAACATCAACAAGGAACTCTGCCAAAATTCCCTCCCACGCCTTGTCTTCTGGGTAGGAAAGATAATGTTTACCAAACCTCTTACCCAGTAAAGCTGCGGCCATATCTCCAAAAGTAGTCATAAGAATAGCAGCTACAGCTATATGAGTGTTAAAAACTGCTAATACCATGATGGAACCCACAAGGAAAAATATCTCCGAACCGATACTGCCCTCCTCTTTATCCCTCCTAACCTTTTTCCATACGTTCTTCACGATGGGTATCTTGGTAGATAGCTCAAGCCTAAGGTATTCAAGCTCGAGGAAAAGTATAAGGATGAAAACTAGTATGATGAGGGCTATGTCTGGATTAAAAATGTCGCCAAAGATGAAATACACTAGAAGAACGAAGAGGGATAGAAAATGAACGAACTTTCTGGCTAACTCGTTCTTAAAATCCCATTCCATACACTGATGTTCTAAAAAGGTAAATAAATATTTTCGGCCATATAAAGTTTTTTTTTTAGCAGATCAAAATTTTTGTTGTGTGTCGTTAATTATTTCAACTGCTTTGTAGGAAAAGCCCGGCTTGTCCAAAAAATTATTTAATGTGTTTAAAAACTCATAAACCAGAGATACAGAGCTTTACAACAGAAACTTTGGATAGAAGTAACATTGATATATAAAAAAAACCCGAAATGATAGATAGAGTAAATTAAAAAGTCTAAGACAAAAATAAAAAAATATGACAACAATGGTTCGAAAAGATTATTCTGAACATGAAAACGATGATCCGTTTGGCCAGATGGTCTGGGATTTCTACAAAGATAAACCCTCTTTTGAAGCTGTAGAGATGGATACTGGATTCCTCACTGCAATCTCTCCAGGTCCGGAATGGTACTTTGATGAATACAATGAATGGCCTGAAGCCGAACAGAAAGCTGTAGATATCGCAGAAGGAAAAGTCTTAGATTTAGGTTGCGGAGCAGGCAGACATAGTCTTTACCTACAGGAAGAACACGAAGTTTTAGCGATAGACCTATCCAAACTAGCCTTGAAAACCGCCAGAGAAAGAGGAGTTGAAAACATAGAGAAGCTGGATATAAGAGAAATTGATAGTTTAGAACAGAAATTTGATACTGTTTTGCTCCTTGGAAATAATTTTGGGCTGGTAGGTGGTTTCGAGGAAGGTAGAAAGTTTTTCTCAAAGCTTGATAGAGTTACCTCGAAAAAATCAAAGATTATAGCCGAGGCAAAACCATGTGATTCAAAGAAAGAAGAAAAACAACATGAAGACAAGAATGGACTGATATATTTAGAGATGAGATACAGATACAAGGAACATGTAGGCAACTGGCACAAACTTTACTACTACACAAAAGAACAACTTGAAAGGCTGATCAAGCCAACAAAATGGAAAATCTCTGATTACATAGAGAGTAATGATAGTTCAACATACTTCGCAATCATAGAAAAAGGATAGATGCTATCAGATCACAAGTCCAAAGGAATGGGGAATCAGAGAATTTGTGAACTGAAACTCACGGAGGGGAAGTTCACTATAATCAAAAGTTTAAGGAGCTAATTGAGAACTGCAGCGCTTAAAAAGTTCTGGCCAATAAAACTACAATGCCAAAGAAAGTTTCAACCGATTAATTAAGAAAGGCGTCAAAACTGTAACAAAAGTCAGAAAAAACGTTTCTAGGAGTGCTAGAGGCTTGGAAAATTCAAGAAATTCTGTTTTTAGAACTGAAAACAATCCTGAATTTATATTTGTTTAATTCTTATTTATCCAAAAAACAAAACTATTATTGTTTGATAAATTTTTGTAAACCATCTTATAATTATATTAGATTCATCAACGGGAGCACTTTCATCACCGGTCACGTCATATTCTTCGAAACGAAACTTGAACCACCTTTTTGCAGTTCCATTAATTTTGTTACCCGCGGTTAGTTCGTATTCATCGACATCTTCTTCATCAGCTATGTATATACTTGAAACTTCATTTTCTGTAAAATGTTCTGGACATTCATCTGTTTGGTTGACTTGGTTGTCTCGATAATCATCAATGTGTTCGTTTACTGAGGTGATTTTAATATCAAGAGAATATCTATTAGGATAACCAGGAGCCGCAAATGAACCACTTCGACCGATTTTGTAAGTGATGTCCACTATTTCCCCTTCTACATCACAGTAAATAACCGGTGGTGGTGATAGAGAGACCACGTTTATTGGAAGAAGGATGAGCATTATTAGTATTAAACAAGAAATTAAGAACAAATCATTTTTCATATAAATTTTATTTTCTTTCGCTTTATTAATAAGCTTTATTTTTTCTATATTTATGAAAAAATCCTGACCTTTTAAATAAACTGACCCAAATTTCCAATTGCTGTATCCCACCAAAACGTTTATATATATGTTACTTATCAGTAATAAATGTGGTATCGATGTCCAGTGTTTTCAAAGATGTGAAGTTTAAGCTGAGAAATGGCGAAAAAATCATAGAAATGAGCGAGTTAGAAAAAGATGTTCCGAGAGAGGAAGCCGAAGACGCACATGATCCCGAGGAACTTCAGAAAAGATGGGAAAAAGCAAATGAGATATTTGATAGAGTAAAATTGCCAAATTATGAGATCGATCTTGCACCTGGAGATTATGCCATAAGAGTTTTCGGAGGCGGTGCTATGAACATAATCGAATACAAAGATGGCGGTAACAGCATCGCACTTCCTAGAAGAGACTTTGGACCGATACCTGAAAAAGGCAAGCTTGACATCGGATCCGGTATGATGGCAGACAAACCAGGAATCACATGGAGAGAACT
>JALDAH010000073.1 GCA_022729275.1 Candidatus Nanoanaerosalina archaeon | reverse complement strand
CGGGTACCTTTACAACTTTGATGCTGTGACTGATGAAAGGGGACTTTGTCCTGAAGGATGGACTGTTCCATCAGACGAGGATTGGAAAGACCTTGAAATCGAACTAGGTATGGATGAAGACGAAACAGAGGGATATTGGTACAGAGGAGATAACGAGGGAGACAAACTTAAGGGAGGTGAAGGATTATGGGATAAGTCAGAAGAATACGGATCTACAGGGTTTAACGCACTTCCTGGAGGTTATAGGAGGAATTATGGCGATTATGGTAATATAGGAACCAATGCTAATTTTTGGGCTAGTACAGATTCAAACTCTAAAGCAATAAGAAGGAATCTTTACTGGGAAAACTCCGAGATTTACCGGATAAGAACATCACAGGGAAACGGATTGTCCGTAAGATGTTTAAAAGATAACCAGGATGAACGACCAATAAACCTAGAAAAAGAGGTTTATGACACTAAAAATGTGAATTTGAGTTGGGATGCCAGAAAAGAGAACGTGGACCATTTCTCAGTTTATAGGAAAAAGAAAGGTGGATCATACAGTAAATTAGCGAGGACAAGCGATATGTATTACGAAGATGTTACAACGACTTATGGTGAAAAATATTACTATAAGCTATCTCAAACCGTTAGAGGTGAAGAAAGCAGGTACTCTGAAGATTTGAAAGCGGTTACCGATCAAATCCACTGGTCATGTGGCGGATGGATATCTTACAATGATGATATATATAGGACCGTTGAAATAGGTGATCAGTGCTGGTTCGTGGAAAATTTGAGGACTGAAAAGTACAGCGATGGGGAAAAAATCCCGAATCCGGAAAGTGATGAGAGCTGGAGAGAAGCATCGGAGAACAAAGAAGGAGCTTTTTCATGTTATGATAACGACCCAAAAAACTGTGAAGTATATGGAGCTCTTTATAATGCTTATGCAGTTATGGAAGGAAAGCTATGTCCTGATGGATGGTCTATTCCGACCGATGAGGAGTTGAAAGAACTGGAGATCGAACTCGGGATGGACCCTGAAGTAGTAGATAAACAGTACTGGAGAGGTTATCCTGTTGGAGTAAAGCTGATGGGGAACTACATGCTTTGGGAAGAAGATGGTAATAGAGATCATGAATTATTCGGTGAATCAGGGTTTGATGCACAACCCGGAGGTCATAGGATGTCAGGAGGAAGGTTTTCATATCTTGGAGCTCGTTCCAATATCTGGTCTTCCACAATAAAATCTTCCGCATGGAGAAGAACAATCATACATGACAGTTCCGGAAGATTAAGAAGAACGGCAGCAGCAAAAGGTTTCGGATTCTCTGCAAGGTGTTTGAAAGATAGTAATTATTGATCTAATTTCATAGATAATAGTATTGAAAATTTTTTATGCGGGGGACACACAAGCTAAGAAACTGTTCGGTCGCAGTTGAAGTTTAGAAAGGAAAATTTTTAAATGTGAAATTTGAATATCAGAAAATTCATTTATTATATTCTATTTCTGTCCTATTTTCGATCTCATCTTCCAACATTTCTACAACCTCGGCCTCTAAATTGTTAGCTCTATCTCTGTACTGTTACCGCTGAAAATCTTAGGCATCAAATGAATAGGAGGAATAGGCTGCCTAGAAATGGAAACACTGGATTCCTCATTCCAGCCTTCGCCCATAACTGGAGAAACTCCTTTGATCTTATTGATTTCTCCTTTACCCCAGCCAGCGTTCTCGATAATCAGATTAACCTTCCAGCCATCCCCGCTCTCAAACTCTTCTATATCGACAATCTTAGACCTATACTGAGGAAGAAAAAACTCAGCCGCAGTAAACAATGCGATTGTTCCAGTAACAATCAAAGTAAGGAAGACCTGAACCAACATCAGCCCTGTTTGTAATTCAATCAACTCTGCAACTCCTCAAACTTCTCCAAAATAGAGGCCTTCTCATCCTCAGGAGTATCCAAACTATCCAAGACAGTCTCAACCTCTTCCTCAGTCAAATCATACAGATTGAAGACTATCGCATCAATCTCATTCTCCAAATCATCAATCTTATTCATCAGAGGCTCCAGAGTCAACATAGAGTTCTCCCACTCATCCTTCATTAATTCTCTAAACTCTCGTGACTTAACATTTCCATCAATCTGAGACTTATTCTTCTTCGCAATCCGCATAAATTCATCAAAATCATACTCCCAATACTCCCGCATATGGGTCTTGAGGGATAGCTCGTCTACTTCTACATTCCATTCGGATTCAACCCATTCAAGAAAACCTCTAATTTCTTCATATCTTTGTTTTTGGAGGTCTCTAAGCTGTTTACTTGTCTGAGATAATGATTTATTATGATATTCCTTGATTGGGAGTTTCTTGAGGTTGCTTAGATTAATTCGAGGATAGGAACTTGGACCAACAAAGGTATT
>JALDAH010000076.1 GCA_022729275.1 Candidatus Nanoanaerosalina archaeon | reverse complement strand
TCGGCGACATTTTCCACACTACTCATACTGTTTCTTATCTGAGCCTCGATGTTTCCCTCCTCGTTCTCAACCCATCTTCTTAAGACATCATATATAAACCAAAAACGATTATGCGTTATTCTAGAGGAGATATTTGGTTTCAACTCTTTCTGCGTTGCTTTTCCATCCAGATCTGAAACATTCAGATAATTGGTTTGAATAGCCATATAGAACTCTTCATCTTGCTGACCCACATTGTTTAGAGGCGAAGGCTTACCTGTTTCCACGCAATTAACACCTCCAACATCATAAACAGTATTATCCCTAATCCCATGGAACATATCAAGATTTTCATTAATTTTCTCCATAGTTATCTCTGATGTCGTATTTCTGACTTCGGTTGTTGAAGGTATCTGTAATTTATTTCCACAACTCCAGTACCTATAAATTTCGTCTTCCTCTAATCTGCCGCTCAATGTACCAGATTCATCACTTGCTCGAGCACCAATAATCTCGAGAATCTGTTGTAAATAGTTGAGAGAGTTTTCAAACCTGTTTTCAATATCTTCTATCTGTGTCTGCTGGGTAATCATGTCAGTTATATGTTGCTGTGTTTTATCTTCCTCCTGGAACCATATTATATGCATATCGCTAACTCCAAGAACTATCAGTATCAATACTACCGAACTCAAGCCTTTTTTAATTGAGACCATGTTACTTGATTTAAGATTGTTTCTACCGGTTTATACGTTTAATCCACAAAAACCTTTTCCTGGTCAGGATCGTATCTTATGTTTAGTTGGTGTGTTCCAGGTTGTATCGTGGTTGTTTGTATGTCTGATGTGTGGATGGTTGTGCAATCATCTCTGTCAGGCGTGCATACTGCGGATTTTGTCTCCGTTTCAGTTTTCCCGATTTCTATCTGGTTGAAATCGTAAAAGAATACGCCTCTGTTCATATAACCTTCATCACCTCTTGTAAAATTTATCTCTGGAGCGAACTCCTGCTCTCCACAGTCTATATTTTTGCACTCCAGTCTTATTGGAGAGAGATAGTTATCTCTGCCTCCATGGTTGACTGCTATTAGCTGAATATTAGCTCCTCTGTACGCTTCAAACCTATTTTTCTCGTCCTCAAAATCTATTATTGTGGAACCTGTTTCAGATCTCTCCTGAAGAATTTTTTTAGCGTTTATTCCCATTATGAACTCGCCGTCAATCTCTAACTCGTCTTCCCCTGTCAACGGATTATGTATCTTGTATTCGGTTTTTTCTGCTGTTTCATGCTGATAATCACCGACAAGCTCCAGTGATTCTTCAGTACCAAAGCTGAAAGTAGTTTCAATCACATCGTTTTGAGTCTCTCCTTGTCTAACTACTTGATTGATGGCTCCAGCAAGTCTTTCAAGGCTGCTATCATAAATATTCACTCTTAAATTTCCAATAGTTTGCATACCGATATCCAGATTTATATTTATAGGGAAATTTGTGGTTATAGTAGGTCTATCAACACTTTTACCTATAGAAAAACTGTTTCTATCTCCACAAGTGTCAGAAGTTATTTCAGAGCCAAAAAGACCCCTAATTTTCTCAGTGATCTCTATCACATGACCATTTTTAAAGAACTCTCCTCCTGTTCCTGTAGCAACCTGCTCCATGTAAAGCCTAGCATCTGTCTCATCTATCTCAGAATTTCTCCATTCTCTGGATACTGTGTGGATCGTCACATTTTTTTCATGAGCTGTT
>JALDAH010000026.1 GCA_022729275.1 Candidatus Nanoanaerosalina archaeon | reverse complement strand
GATTTTGTCTTTTAGGTCTTTTTTAGCTTTTTCTACATCTTTGACCTGTTTTTCGTATTTAGTTCTGGTATCTTTTAGTTGGTTGTTGATTTTGTCTTTTAGGTCTTTTTTAGCTTTTTCTACATCTTTGACCTGTTTTTCCAGCGTTTTATCTATAGTCTCAATATACTGTTCTTTTTTGTCTTTGAGATCGTTTACTTCTTTATCGATACGCGCTTTTTCTTCTTTTTTATCTTTGATCTCAGAATTTATCTTGTTTATAAGCTCTTTCTCAACTTTTTTCACGTGTTCCTTTAAATCTGCCAGTATCTCTTTTTGTTCCTTATCAGAGATTTCTTCAATCTTCTCATCTATCTCGAACTTAGTTGTCCTGGTCCAGTCCTCTAAATCAGTTCTCAAATCTTCTAGATCAGACCTTATTATATCATAGTAGTTTTTCTCTTTCTTAAAAGCGTTAAATATTCTTTTTATGGTCTCGTTTGAGAGATCTTTTTCATCTATATTCTGTTTTATAGTATTCAGGATGTCTTCTATCTCTTTTTTCCTCTCCTCTATTTTTTCTTTTTTCTCTTCTATATTTGTCCTGCTTTCTACTGCTTTATCTAACCTCATTTCAAGGACTTTCTCAAGTTTCTTATCTTTTATCCTTTTGAAATCTTTTTTGATATCTTTAAGCTCTTCTCTTACTTTTTCCTCAAATTCGCTCTCTATTATCTCAAGATCTTCCTCGGTGAGAGATTTTTTCTCAATTTTTTCCAGATCTTTCTCAAGTTTTTCAATTTTTCTGGTCCTGTGTTTGAGTGATTTAAACTCTTCTTTGGATGGTAATCCTTTTTTGATCGTATCTATCTTTTTAAAAATCTCTGACCTGTCTTCACTTGATTTTTTGATATTTTTGACATCTTTTTTTAGTTTAGAAATCTCTTTATCTGTTTTTTCAAGTTTCTTATTGATATTTTTGATTTCTTCAACATTACTTGATTTGTCTTTCTCATCTATCTTGTCTCTTATCTGTTCCTCAACCTTTTCATCGAGGTTTTCTACTTCTACCTCTTTCACCCCTTCATCCCTGATGGTTTTCAGTTCTTCTTCTAATTTTTCGATTTTTTTCTTTAATTCTGGGTCTTTTTGTTCTTTTTTCTGTTTTTTGTCTTCTATTTCTTTTTTAAATTGTTTTTTGGTTTTTTCGATTTGTTCTTCTAATTTTTCGATTTTTTTCTTTAATTCTGGATCTTGCTGCTTTTCCTGACCACTAGTTCGTTTATCTATCTCCTTTATTTTCTCCCTAATTTTCTCCAGTTTTTCGTTCGAAGTACCGTCTTCAGAATCTCCATCTATTTCCTTTACCCTGTCTCTCAGGATGTATATCTTATCTTCCAAATCAGATATCTTGTTCTTAACCCCTTCTGGAAGTCCATCTGAATCTCCTCCAGAACTTTTTACCTTTTTTAGTCTATTATCTATACTTTTTATGTTTTCTTTGAGTTTTTCTATTTCTTCTGTTTCCTCTTTGAGATTTTTGAATTGAGTATAGAGATATTGCAGTTTTTTGTCTACGTCTTTCATCTTTTTTTTGATGGCTTTGCTACTGATATTTCCTTTCCCATCCCCATTTTCTGAACTCATAAGGTCTTTGAGCTGGTCAATCTTGTTGTTTGAACCTTCTTTTTCACCCTTTTTTTCTTCATTATTTCCCTGACTGCCTTCCTGTTCTTTCATGATATTTAGTTAAGTATTTGTTCCATATAAAAATTTGTAGTTTTAAAGGTTGTTCTGTTTATTATACGCACTAATCGTTGTTTCTTGCTGATAACAACATTATTTATGTTCTTTTTGTTAATATGAATTAATTAAATCCTAAAACAGCATTAATTAGGTCTTAAAAAAATTATATCAGAGGTTTTTTTTTTGAGTAAAAATTATTTATTTTTAGAAACTTTTTCCCCATATTTCAGCCATGTGACCCAGAATATCAATATGTAGAATGTGAGACCCCATCTCCATAGAAAAGTATGGATGAACTCATAACCTATCTGGAAGACTTCCACCAAAAAAACCATCGAAGAAATCCTTAACAAATTCACTATAAAAACAGAGAGAACACCTATGACCACTCCTTTCAACCTGTAATCAAAGGGTTTTTCAGTTGCCAGAACTAATGCCATAACTGCCAACATGGATTTCCAGGCGGTAGAATCTCTTGAAACATCGAGTGTGAGACTCTCAGTTGTAACCCAGTTCAGATAGGTTTCTGCTTCTATCCCTAACAGAACTAGTATTTCCCCTACAATACTTGCATTAAGTTTCCTAAGCCATAAAAACTGTAAATCCAGATTTAAGAAAATGTAAAGTGGTATTGAGAGAATTGTAAGCTTTAAAAAGAACTTAAAAGCTGTGTATAGCTTTTTTTGTTTTTTATTTAGTTTTTCTTCGAACTCCTTTTTTCTATTTAGAATTTTTTCTATCATCTCTTCTTTCCCTATAATCCATCAACCAGTCTATAAAACTATCGTTTTCATCTTCCAGTTGGGATATTATCTTTTCTTTATCGATAACAAAATAATCTTCTACCAATAAACCTTCTAAATCATCTATTAATACGGTTTTAATACCTTTATTCTCATAAAAATTTTTATCTTCGTCTTTAAATACCACGACAACATTGACGTATGAAGGAGGATTTAATTTAACGTTTTTCTGGACAAATAAAATAGATTCTTCGGTATCGTTTATTTCATCGCCATTACTATGCAGTCTGTAAATTTTTTCACCCCTTTTTATTCTTTCTATAACTGATAAGAAATTTTCGATTTTATCTTCAAGCCTTTTTATCTTGTCTTTCTTTTTTTTACTGTTTTTTAAAGCGTTTTCGTACCTTTTTTTCCATTTTTTGACCTCTTCTGTCCTGTCTATCTCTTTCTGCCTTTCTGAACTTAAACCAGAGATTTTATCGTTTTTTACCTCAATTTTATCTTTCAGTTCATCCCTGTAATTCTTTAACCTTTCTATTTCTTTCTCCTTTCTTTCAAGCTCTTTTTCAAGCCTCTTTGATCTTTTTTCCCAGTCTATATCTACGTTTATTTTCTCGTCATCTGGCTCTACTTTTTCCTTTTCTTCTGATATAACACGATTTAAAACCTTTGTTATTGATTTCTCTTCTTTTATAACCTTTTTCATAACTTTTCTGGTGTTTTCCTTCTCCAGATCAGATGTTTTCTTCTCAATTTTTTTAATTAAATTTTTTTCATCTTTTAATGCCTGTATAGCAGCTGCAAGAGCATCTTTAGAATGATCTGATATGTTTTTATCAGCATATTTTTGTGTAAGTCTGTTCTTTTTCCTAATCGGTAAATCAGATTCAGGTATGTTTAGACGTGTGTTAAAAGCTGTAGAAACTTTCTTTACAAGCGAGGGTACAGGATTTACATCAGTTGCGATGATGACTGGTTTACCATTTTTAAGTATGAATTCTATTATGTCTCCTAGACTCATCTCTTTTCTGCTCTCTAGGGCCACTAAATTTCCTTTTAAATCTATTACAGCTATTCCAGTAGTTGTTCCAGAATCTATTCCAACTATTGTAAGGATTTTAACACCTCTTTCAATATTTTTTATCGATTATCTCAACTATCCTTTTGGCTTTCTTCTTACCTATGCCTTTGACTTCTTTAAAATCATCTATTTTAGCATTGAATACAGATCTCACAGTTTTAAAATGTTTTAATAACCTTTCCGCAAGCTTATCGGAAACGTTGGGAAGTCCTGAGACAATGTACTTCTGATGCTGTCTCTCGGTTTTGGGACTTGAATTTCCTCTTAACTTCAAGGACCTATCATTATCTTTTTGCTCCCTTTTTGCCATTGATATGAGGTATTTGGCGGTTTCATCCCTGTTATCAGTCCATATTAATGGTATGTTGTAGTCCAAAACAACTGACGCCATAGCACCTCTTATAGCGTTCGGATGAACGTTTCTGTGACTGTACAATTCTTCTCCCTCTATCAAAACAACAGGATTTTTGAACTGTTTTTTAAGCTCTCTCAATTGCTTGAAAAGCCTTTTATCTATCATTGAATTGACGAAATCTTCCGTTGTCTTTCTTTCTACAGCGGTTCTGTCGGAAACCAAGAAATCAGCTATATCAAGTCTTCTCGTCTTTATATCAACGTTCTTCTTTGAGAGCTTTTTCAGTATGCTGTTCTCTCTGTCATCAGCGTAAATAGTTATTTCATAATCGGAATCTTTTTCATTATTTCCAGCGAATTTATCCATTGTTTCCTGGTTTTTGTCCTTCAAAATTTCGTTTTCTGTTTTACTTTCTCCGCTTCGGAGCTCCTCGAGTGTTGCTTTCATCCTTTTTTCTTTGTGGTGAGAACTCCAGTAGTAGGCTTCATCCCTTGTATCTTCCGCCATCAATACATAGATATAACCTTTTTCCTGCCTACCTGTTCTACCTCTTCTCTGGATAGTTCGTATCTCGGAAGGTATCGGCTCGTAAAAAACCACGTAATCAACAGAAGGTATATCAAGTCCTTCTTCACCGACAGAAGTTGAAACAAGGACGTTGTATTTTTCTTTTCTGAAATTTTCAAGTATCTCAACCTGTTTTTTCTGGGTGAAACCTTCTTTTTGCCCTTTGAAACCTACAGGCCTCAAGAAATCAACGTTATCTAGATCTTCCTTTATGAGATCTACGGTGTCCCTGTACTGGGTAAACACTATGGCGGTCTTGCCCTCACTCATTTTTTCCTCTAGAAAGGATTTTAGCTTTTTTAGTTTCGGATGTTTCTTACCGTTTTTCTTCATCCACTCTATAACCGACATACCGTTCTGAAAATCCTTGTCATTGAGCAGTCTCTTAGCTGCTTTGGACCCAGGGTCTTTTTTCATTTTTTGTATGTAACTATAGGCTGTCTCAACTCCCTGGCTTTCAAGTTGTTCTATTATATGATCTACTTTTATAGCGGCAGCAGTTTCAGATATGGCCTGAAATAGTTCAGGATTTTTTTCTTTAGCAAGTTTTTTTTGTATCTTTTTTCTTGTCTTTAATAAATGGCCCTTGTTGCCTTTACCGGTCAACAAACCTTTCTGCCTGAGTTTTTTTACTCTCTTTCTCTTCGTTTTTTCGAAGTGTTTTTTGGCTCTTTTGAAATGTCTGTCCAGAGGGACTTTTTTCCACTCAACATTTTTTTCCTTGATGTATGGCTTGACATCTGGATCTTCATCAGTCCTGACCTCCACGTTCTCTATGTGTAAATTTTCTATTATCTTGTCTATGTCTTCAGAGGTGCTGCCCGGAGAAGCTGTGAGTCCAAGGATGTGGGGCGATTCTCTCGATTTTATATAGGAATCTGCGATAAATTTATAGGGATAATCTCCAGAAGCCTTGTGACACTCATCAAAAACAACAAGTGAGAAATCTTCCATCGAAACCTTTCCAGATATTATATCGTTTTCAACCACCTGAGGTGTAGCGAAAAATACTCCGACCTCTTTCCAGGCCTCAGTTCTTTTTTTAGGTCTCGTCTTCCCGGTCATCACCTGAAATATATCAGTCTCTGTTTTCAGTTTTTCGCTGAAACTTTTCCTGTGCTGTTCCACCAGAGGTCTTGTAGGTGCAAGGACAAGTATTTTGGAACCAGGGTCTTCTTGAAGTACATGTGCGGAAAGTAGAATAGCGACAGCTGTCTTTCCAAGACCTGTAGGTAAAACACAGAGAGTGTTTTCCTCTTTTGCCTCTGCAGCAATTACTTCCTGATAAGCCCTGGAGTACAATGTTTTTTCCTTTATCTTAGGATGCTGGATGAAATTCGCCATACTTGGTAGTTGTAATTTAGATTGATAAACATTTGAGATGTTTTTAAAGAAAGGGATGAATTACATCCATCATTTGTTCTTCAGTGCAGTGGGCGTTCCTCCTGCGTGCCAGCTCATCCTCGGCCTCATCCTAAGTGAATATACTCTTTCTGAGTTGTCGTCCAGACATATAGCAGCTCCTTTAGCATCAGGAAGGTTATCGATGTATGTGGAGAGATCGTACCTCATATAGTTTTGCATAATATTTTTAAGAGCATCTATATCACTTTTAGCAGTTAATTTGTGAGATAAAACTATATCACACTGACTTAAAGCATCTGCATTAAGCTTATATGGCTGCTGGGTACATAAAACAAGTGAAACACCTGGTTCCCTACCGATTTTAACCCATGAAAGAAGAGGATCAGATGCAGGTGTTTTGTGATCGTTCGGAATGAACTGGTGAGCCTCATCGATAAACATCCAAACGATAGGTGATTCGGAGGTCTGCATGCCCTCCATTTCCCTCATCTCTTCCAGTCTTTTTGATGACATCCTTTCCCTTAGTATCTTGTTGGCAAGTAAACCTACAACAAGAGACCTAACAGACCAACTACCTCTTATAGCTCCAAACTGCGATAGGTCCAGGATGGTTAATTCTCCTCTTCTTGTGAACTCATCGAGGTTGCTTCCTTCCTTCGAAAAAATACCCCATTCTTTAGCCGCCATAAAACGATTGATCAAAGCTTTTCTAGTCTCTTCTTTGAAATCTCCATGGGTTTCCGCATATTTTATCATATCATCGAGACCGAAATCTTCTCCCTTATCGTTCTTTAGATCCCTCAATACTTTTTCAAGAAGTATACCTCTCGGTTCATTTAGGAGTATGTCGAAGGACATAGCCCAGTCGGATGTCTCTAGTTCGCCAGGCCTTAATGTGAAAGTTTTGTCATAAGGTATATCTTCTTTTATAAAATTCTCTTCCTGTCCCTCAGGTATGTAAAGTTTTATATCCATAGCTTCTGGTTTTAGATCCCATTTATCCAGGAGTATGGCATCGTTTTCATTAGGGAATTTCATAGACCAGTAAATACCCATAGGATCTATTATTATAGCTGAAAGATTGTTAGAAACATCTTCAGGAGCTGTGATTATTTCCTCTGCCATTGTACCCATAGAATAGCTTTTTCCAGTACCTCGTTTCCCAAATACACCTATAACATGAGGTCTGGCCATATCCATGTATATAGGGTTTGCTACGTGTGCTTCTCCTTTCTCACCCACCAGATGTTTGCCTATGAAACCGGTACCTTTTCTGGGACCGAACTTTTTCTTGTCTCCTTCGCTTCTCCCAAGAGTGATCTTTGGCATTTTTATACCTCTTTTTATCTATTTCTTATCTCGACTGTGAAAAAGTCAGAGCCGCTCAAAAGTTCGAAGTTTAACTCGTAACCAACACCTGAAACCGAATCCATCCTTGTTTTTATCCTGCCCGCAGGTATGTTTTCGCCAACTTCTTCTGCCTCGGTGTATCCAAACCCATAGCTTGATTCTCTTTCATTGTTTATATATGTCTCTAATTCATTGTTTTCAAGCGTTTTGCCAGTGTCCCTGTTCGTATAATTCAGGAAAAGATCCCCTGTGTTGAGAAAACTGTCAACATAGTTGTGTGAACCCTGACGAGATATTATCTCCATTTCATCCAAGGTTTTATTGAAAACTGCTAAGTAGTCTATGGCGCCTTCAAGGTAGGTACTTTCTCTTTTACCAATAATAATCTCCTGATCTTCCAGAACAGGTGTGCCAAGGTTTTGGTTTCTCTCATCAACCAAGACTTTTTGACCGTTGACAAACACAGATATATGTGACTGATTGGTCTGAGCTACGATGTGATACCAGTTATTAGATTCTAAATAGGTGTCTGAGCTGAAGGGCTCATCCTCTATCTCTCCCATAAGTTCATTGTTGGAAGTGTAGAGTTCAGTATTATCCGTTTCTAGCAATCCATGTGACCCATCAGTGTATGGTTTCACCCATAACATGATTGAAAGTTCTTCTCCAACACCTTCATTATTCTCTATATTTGCGGTGCTGTCCATGCCGTTAAATTCTAGACAGTGCCGGGCTAGACAGTCTTCCCTCCACTCAGCACCATCAAGTTCCCCATCAGAGGATCTTCCGGTTTCTTCGTGAAAATAATCTCCGTCTCCTTCTTCCAAGGGCCAGTGACCCACTACTTTTCTGGATTTTAAAGGAATATCAAGGATTTCAAACTCCACGTGGTTGTTTTTGATCCTGAAAAATGTCTCTTCCCCTTTTTCTAATTCCTCAACCGTTACTCCAGATCCCGCTGAAATTCTGACGTTACCAAAACGTCTGGATGTTCTGGGTGTAACCACATTTGATCCAGTTTCTATTCTGAACTCTATCTCATTTTTTTCACTATTAACTATCAGATTTCCATGGTTGAAACTTATAGAGACTTCTTTTTGACTCAGTTCCTCGAAATTAGCCACGGTTTCTATCTGTTCTCCCAGTTCCGGCATTCTCTCCAACATTGTTTGTAATGTTCTGGTTTCTCTCAAGGAATCAATGAGCGGTGATATAAAAAAAATCATAGATGTAACCACACCTGCAGCTATAGCTATTAATAATGTAGACGATATAAGTGTTGAAACGCCTTTACTCCTCTGAGACATTTATCTCCACCTGTGACATTTCGTGTTCTTCTCCAACGTTTCTTATAATAAGGTTGTGCACACCTGAACCTAGCTCTAAATCATTGACTATATCCGCATTTACTACGTTAAGTGTTATACGCACCAGTATTTCTTCGGCAAGGAAAAATGCAAAGTTAGGGTTGAACTGCGTTAGAAAATTATTATCCGCTATTAAGGATAATCTATCCTCTATATCAAAATATGTACCTGTTGTAAATGGTATAAACCATCTTAGATTATGAGATCTTTCATAAGAATGTTCAATATTTGTAATATCGTTTAATAACTGAATAGAAGTTTTTTGAGGATGTGTACTTGAACCAACCACTCCTGATATCAATGAGTTGTTCTGAACCACAGAATAAAGAGGATAACTGTCTTCTTCCGTTGTAGAGGACTTATTAACTGTTTCCTCGTTATCAATTATTTTTCCGTCTTGGATGAAATCTGTGTTACCTTCCATGGTGAAATTATAGGCAAGAGAAGCGTTTTTAAAAAGCTGTCCGCATACCTGCCATTCATAATACCCTGGTTCTGCAACATGGTTTTCGATAGGGTCGTATATAGAAATTATAGGTTCTGAACCGCCAGGACAACTTCTTCTAACGCTTGTAGAAAGTTCTCTAGTACACAAGACATATTCATTTTTCTCTCCTTCGGGAGAGAGATGGGATCTACCTGTACCTGGGTTATAGAAAGAGAATATAGGGTTTTTTAGGGCTTCACATTCGTTATCAATATTGGTTTCAAGTTCTGAAGGCGCACAAACAATTTTTCCTTCTCTGTTATTGCTTGCTTCATAATAATCTTTAAACACATCAGGTTCCGCTGCATGAGCATTTGTGATATTGGAAATTGAGAATAATTCTTCTGAATACTCGCCACTGCATTCGTCCATTATTGGAAATTCAAGGCTAATTGCTCCAACAGATAAAAATAAAAGACACAGCAAGACCGATAATAGTTTCCTCATGTTTTATTTTTGGTTAAGCTGAATTTAATAGTTTCCATATATAGATAGTTTTAACTAATCTCTCTCCGGGTGATATCTCTGAGCCTCTTTCTGTAATCCTCGCTTTCAAGCGAACCTCTGAGATGTTCTATCAATTTTTTAGTGGCTAAAAAGTGGGGATAAATAACATAGATGCATTTTTCTATATATTTCTTGACCTGAATCATGTTTTTTGCACGAATAATTTTATCAGCGTCTGTATCTAATTCTAAAACTTTTTCAGAGACTTTCTCGAGCGGTACAGTGGATATTATCATCTTAGCATCTTTGAAATAAGCGGATTCCCAGACATCTTCCACCATCATATCGCCGTATATATAACTTAAACCGTTTGTTTGTGCATCAAGTATCTTTTCAGGATTGTTCTCGATAACTACCACTTTTTGACCCTCTCTTCTCAGCATTTTTGTTATCTCTTTGCCCTGAATATCATAACCGCCTATTATGAAGTGGCCTTTTATTTTTTCGGAAAAGTTTTTGTCTACGAAATCTTTTTCAGCAACTTTTAACCACTTATGTTTTTTCATAAAATCATATATTTTTTCAGAGTGACGACTAGTGTATGAAGAGGTTATCATGGTAACTGTTGCGGTCAGTATGATAGCCTGAAATACTACTGGGACTATCGTATTTGCTATGAAGGCCTGTATAGCTATTATCAAAACATATTCGCTTACCTGATCTAGGTTTAGAGAGGTCATGTATGATGTTCTTTTGTCGAAACTTTTCTGTAAAAAGTATGCGCCAATCAAAGGTTTTACAAAAACAATGATGGCTGTTAAAACCAATGATAATATCAGGACGTTTTTGGTTGGTAATACAACAAGAGCACCTAAGGATACAAAGAATATGGCTGAGAAAAAGTCCTTTAGTGAACCTATAGTCTGAACCACCTCCTGGTTGTAAGGTTTTTTAGAGAGCGCTAATCCTGCTGCAAATGCTCCAACAACTATGGTAAGTCCCAAAACCTCTGAGAAGACACTGAAAACTAAAAGAGTTGAAGCACTGATCAGAATGTACATCTCCCTTGTTTTTCCAAGATATTCTATCAACAGAGGTATCAATTTTTTCATTGTAAGAGCTACCAACATAATAGTAACCCCTATAATAAGATTCATGCCAACTATAGGCAGTGATAAAGGTTCAGACGCTATTATGATAAATATCGATATTGCCAAGAGATCCTGTATAAGATTGATGGAGTATGTGAGCCTGTGGTGTATGATATTTCTAACTTTGCTGTCTAGAAGTTCTATACTTATAAGAGAAGAGCTTAAACTGGCTGCCAAGGCGATGTAAATTGAGTTAAATATGTCAAAAAATGTGAAGTAAGCTATCAAGAACACAGGAAGCCCTATTAAACCTGTCTTCAAAATTGTTAAAGATATATTGCCTTTGACAAGCCTCTGGAATTTGCTCGTTTCCATATCAGTTCCAAGTATGAAAACAAGAAACGCTATACCTATCTGAGCCAATACAAGGATGTTTTCCTGAGATATCAGAGAAACACCTGTAATTAATTCAACTAGAGGCCCTACAATTATACCTGCAAGTATATATGAAGGGATACTAGGATGATCTATCCTGTCGAATAATAACAGGGTTATTGATGCGGTTACAAATATCAAGGTAAGATTGTTTATAACCTCAATCAACTCTACCACTCCATCTCAAGGACTCTATATCTATCTGAGTTTTCTTAATGAAATCATCCTGGTTATTTAAATAGTCTTCAAGGTATTCCTCAACTTTTTCAGCTGCTAAAACGACTTCTCTTATGATATAGGTGGCTCCCATGTCGTAAAGCTGTTGCTCCTCTTGCTCGTTCCTTGACTTAAGAAACACTATGGCATCATCTTTACATGTCTCCACTATCTTTGTGTTAACAAGTTCGTCCTCTGAAAAACTTAATATCAATGAAGCACGGTTGGGAGCAACAGAGGAACCTATCTTTTCATGTTTGAAATCTCCGAAGATGTGCCTGACGTTTTTTTCCTTCAACTTTTTGAGGTTTAGATGATTCCTGTCCACGACCACTATCTGATCGAAGTATTCCTCGATAACTGGAATTATCTTTTCTGTCATCTCGTTGTAGCCAATAATCAAAGCATGGTTGTTGAAATAATCCGTATCCACATCACTCTTATCATCGGAATCGAACTTTTCCAAAAATTTTTCGAACTTGTGGTATATCTGATGGTTGTAATATATCAGATAGGTTGATAAAGACATGGTCAGCAGAGCCATGATGCTAAGATATCCGAGTATGGATTCTCCTACATATCCTCTTACAACCGCTATTCCTCCGACAACAAGGGAGAATTCGCTGACCTGTGTCATGTTTATACTTCCCAAGAAACTGGTTTTAGGCGTGAATTTCTCTCTATCTATGAGATAAAACATGATGATAAAGTTACCCACCATCAAAACACCTGAAGCGATTAGAGCCTCTCTCCAGTAGACGAACAAGTTCGAGGCATCCAGCTGCAGACCGATTGTTGCGAAGAAGAGTATCAAAAAGAAATCGGTCAAAGTTCTAATCCTCTCCCTTATTTCCTTGT
>JALDAH010000059.1 GCA_022729275.1 Candidatus Nanoanaerosalina archaeon | reverse complement strand
TTCATGGTTTATTCTGCCCCCTGGTTTTGTTACACCATGGTTTTGCTCAAGGTAATCGGAAACCATGTTTCCGATCCTGGTCTCTCCTTGATGGTATCCAAGTATTGAAAGTCCCCATTGACCAAATCTATTGTAAAGATCCGACAGATAATTTATACCTGCATCAGCTGATTTTATCGGATCAGTCCTCTCATCCCTCCATTCATTAACTTCAAGACCGTAATGCCTGGCTAAATTAGAACTAAGTTGGAATAACCCTCTATTACCAGCAAATGATGTTTCGTCAAACTTTCCTCCTGATTCTATCATAAGAACACCTATAGGAATAGGCACAGGAACATCATATTTATCTGATATGTCTTTGAAATCCTCAAAGTAGTTTACTACTACATCTATCGCGTTCCTTGGTGCTCCGTTTTCGTCCAGTATAGGGTGTAATTCCTCTACAGAATTGTACAGTAAATGTAACTCTCTGGTTTCGAACTCTGGGAATATGTTAGAGTAATTTCTTAAAAAATCGACTATTTTATTGTCTATAGCGATGTATTCTCTTCCTTCAGAAAGATCTTCTAAATCTTTCTCTACCTCCATAGCCACAGCCCGGTCCTTTGAAAAAATCTCTGCATCGTATTCCTCAGTCCATTTATCGACGATTCCCGTTCCTATGTTGAAAAAAAGGGAGCCAATGGTTAGATATACAACTGATTTTTTCTTCAAAAAACCGAAGAATTTGTGACCGTCAAACTGCTCTGTTGTCACAAAACAATAACCACATATAATCATTATATATGTTTGGGCGAATATTTTTTCACAGAACCTGTTCTGAACTTTGAGCCGGAGGAACCCTCACAACCATCAGCTCCATGCATCCCTCAAGCACATGGTTTTTCTCCCCGGCATAAAATACTTCATCCTCTGATAACTCAACAATCCTTTCTTCAAGCTTCAGTATTCCGCTTCCCTTCATCACATAGTAGGCCACCTCTGAATCTGAGCCTTTTTCATGAACGCCGTCAATATCGAGAAAACTTATCGAAAATGAGGATTCCTCCGGTAAAAAATGTCTGAATACGCTGCTCTTATCCTTCTCAAATTTTTCTGTATCCTTCTTATTTATCCTCAACTCAGATCAACCTCTTCAAAATCCTCAACTCCTCCATCTCCTAAAGTAACCGAGAAAGCCTTTTTGGATTCCGGAACGGAACAGTTAAAGACATCGGTTTTCATAAGGGTGTGATGGCCAAAATCCTCATGTATGTGACCACAGAACCATGCAGCTGGTTTTAACTTCAATATAAGTTGCCTGAAACCATCCATACCAGCCCTTACACCTGTCATCGCCCTGTCTCCAACTCTCTTCGGAGGATAATGCGTGACAAAGATTATTTTTTCAGAATCAAAACCCTTCAACCATTCTCTAACATCTTTCATATAGTCTTCAGGGAAAACCGATCCTATTACAACAACCTTGTAACCCTGAAAATCGATTTTCATGTAATTGAAAAGGCTGTCGAACTTGTCGTTCTTAGGCGGTTTAAAATTAAAGTCCCAGTTACCTGTGGAGGCTATTACAGGAACATTTACCGGTTCAACAGTTTTCCTGTAGTTTTCTGGAGATTCGAAGTCTCCAGGTATAACAAAAAGATCGTAATCTCCTCTATTAACTTCTTCAACAGCTTTTTTTATTAGATTCTCGTCACCATGAAAATCAGCAGCAGCTAATACCTTCATAAAAAATAACTCCTGTAATTAAAAATAGAAAAACATATTTTTTAATGTAAACACGGAATCTTATTGAGAAAGATAACAAAGATATAACAAGTTCCAACCTTAAAAAATTCTTGTATGCGGGGGTAGCCAAGTGGTCAAAGGCGATGGACTCAAGATCCATTCCCGTAGGGGTTCGCAGGTTCGAATCCTGCCCTCCGCACTGAATTTAAAATTCAATTTAACTACTTTCCCCACTAAAATCAACTTTTTCACCTTCAATCAATAAGTAATCTATAACCGCGTTCCCCCGTTCATCTATAAACACTTTCACATCAAGGTCTTCTGAATTCTCTAAAAGTTCGCCTTCCCCTTCAGGGATAAAATATATTCCTATACCATAATTTATTTCTAAAGAATCTCTCCAAACAGATTCTACATTTCCTTTAATATATAGATCCTCATCAGGCTCCTCTAGGGCGAATTCTTTGGGCTTACCATAACCTTCTTCGGTGTATAAAGATAGAAAAACTTCATCATCTTCCTCTATATTTGAAGTATTTAATCCAAATTTTCCCGCTTCTAACCTGTTTATCTTGTAATTAAGAATAACATAATCTCCCCTAAACAGATCTCTAGGATCAATCGGTTCCGTTTCCAACAAAACTTCCTCGCCGGTTCTCTTGGTATACTCCTGATTAACGATAAACAAGAGAAAAATAACAAGCCAAAACACCGCAACAACCAAAAAAAGTCTCTTCTTATCCATTTAATTACCTCCAAAATCGCTTTTCAAACTTTTTCTCTTCCTCTCAAGGTACACACCACCCAAGACTACTATCAAACCACCAAAAAGAAAAAACAAAGATCTTGGAAGTAATTCCCAGAAGAAATCAAAGTACCTTGCCAGAAGGTATATCGCTAACCAAAAACCTCCGGAATGGACAAGAGCCATATCTTCTTCTGTATATCCCATATAAAATATTAATGCTATCACAAAAATCATGGCAAGGTTAAAAATAATTAAGAACCCGACATCACCCATAAAGGGGAAAAATATGAAGAACAATATTATTACCAACATTCCTAACATAAATGAGTTCTCAAATTTGAATCTTCTCTTTGATTCTTCGAAAAATTTATCCAAGAATATGAACAACAAACCAAAACCTGCAAGGCCTAAAATAATAACTAAGTCATAATAATTCGTCTCTCCAACAGATGTATATCTGGTAGGAGTTGATATGAACCCAAAAGTAAGAACAAACAAAGAAGCCATCATCACCTTTATACCTGCAGACCTATACACCTTTGCAATATCCGAATACTTTTCGAAAATATGATGCACGCCTCCAAATTTGAACAAAAGTATAGAACTCAGCAGGATGACTGATGGGAAAATACTTATTTCAGGTCGGTAGGTTATGTGTTCAATTGTAAAAAGGGATACACAAAGAAAGTATAATACCGAGCTTAGACCGGCTATAGCCTTAGTTTTCAAAAGGTAAACCACAGGTAAAGTTCCTAGAATCCATATTATAACAATAAACCGGGGTGCAATAGGGAGATTATATATCTGTGTAATAAGTGCTACAGATGCACCGAAAAAAAGTGCTCCAAGAAATACCAGAGCGGATCCAACCCTTGGAAAGTTCTTTTTATCATATCTAAACAAATATCCAAGATAATAAACGCCAAAGGTGCTTCCCACTAACAGTATTAATTTAAGAAAATCAGGTATACCTTGCCAGTTTGCAGCCACAAAGAGGATAGCTCCTATACCTAGTAAAATAGATCCGATAACAGATAATGCAGTAACTATATTGCCAGATGTCTTTTCTTTCCGGTATTTGGAAGAAGATTCAAGTATCCTATCAGCTTGTTCACTTGTAATTATATCTTTTTCAAGCCATCTCTGAACTTCTTCTTCCTCAACCATAATAAAAACTATAATAAACAAGTATAAAAAAATTTATTATAACCCTTTAACTTCTAAAACCAGATAGTTCTTTTAAAATCTATCAAAGCCATCCAGAGTAGTTTATTAGGATGGCTGTCCTCCGTTCTCTAGAGTATTTGTTGAATTATATCTTCCATTATCTTTTTTTGTTGATGGGTTTTTTCTAAAAACTAAAAAATTTTATTTTTTATAATTCTTTATTCCCGACCTAACGAACATAACATGTGAGAAAATAAATGAGAAGTCTGTTTAATTGCTTCAAATGTCTTATAATGATATATTTGTTTTTTAAGAATTAGTTATTAACTCCTATCTAAGG
>JALDAH010000034.1 GCA_022729275.1 Candidatus Nanoanaerosalina archaeon | reverse complement strand
GATCTTTACAATAGATTTGGTCAATGGGGACTTTCAATACTTGGATACCATCAAGGAGAGACCAGGATCGGAAACATGGTTTCCGATTACCTTGAGCAAAACCATGGTGTAACAAAACCAGGGGGCAGAATAAACCATGAAGTGATAGATAAATATGATGTAAATCTTTACAGTATTTTGGAAGATGATGAAGTATCTAACAAGTATTTTTCAAACGGTTACGCTTTGACAGGCAAGAGCTACGTTCAGAAAATCGTCACATCTATGGAAATATTCAACAACTACCTTGACGAGGTTGAAGAAGTAGAAATTGATGATTTATACACAGTTGAACAAGGAGACAGTCTCAACAGCATAGCTTCGAGATACAATAAAACTCTGGAAGATCTGCTTGATTCAAACCCGGATATCCAAAATGCTGATGTACTTGAAGTAGGTCAGGAGATAAGGATACCAGGAAGCTACATGGATATAAAGGATATAAGAGAAGCTTACAGGGAAGGATACAGTTTTTAGCTGTTTCTTAAAACAATTTTTTTAATAAATGTTCATGTTGAAATTAGTATTAACTAGGGCTCGTAGTTCAGCTCGGCAGAACGCTTCCTTGGCATGGAAGAGGCCCGGGGTTCAAATCCCCGCGAGTCCATTTTAATTCTCGAATTTAAAAGCAACATTCTATAAAATAAAAAGAAAAAAGGGGTTCTAACGGGTTTTAAACCGCGAACCAATTAGTTCCAGCCTTCTTTTCTGATCGTGTAGTACCTGAAAATCTGTACAGGTCCGAGTTCAACTGAATCATCATCCACATCTTCTTGGAATGATGCGAACTGCTCTGTCTGTAGAAGTGGTAGATAAGGAATATCTTCAGCCAGCTTGTCCTGTATGATCTCAAGTTTCTCTACTCTTTCATCGTAGTCGATTATCTGAATCTGTTCTGCAAGCATCTGATCCATCTCTTCATCAGAGTAATGAGATCCAAGGAATTCTGCTGAACTTGTCTCTAAGAAAGGTGTCAGGAAGTTATCAGGATCAAAGAAATCAGGTTCCCATCCTATGATGTGGAACTTGATATCTGTTCCCATCCTTTCCTGGAATTCACCCCATTCTTCAACTCCTACTTCTACCTCTGCCATATCAGTTCTTTCTAACTGCTCCTTGATCTTCTCAGAGGTCTGTATCCTCAGATCTGATTCAGGAGTCCAGAGCGAAATTTCCAAAGGTTCTTCTTCGGAATAACCCGATTCTTCAAGCATGGCTCTTGCCTGTTCGATGTCACTACCTGCACCGTACTGTTCCTTAAACACCGGTTTATGAGCCATCATACCTTCAGGTACCAGTGAGTGAAGAGAAAGTCTTTCACCCATGTATATCTCTTCGTTGATTTCATCCCTGTCTAAAGCATAGGAAATAGCTTTCCTTACGTTCAAATCAGCGATAGGTTCCTGCGTCACGTCAAGTACCAAAAAATCGATCGACATGCTTTCGAATTCTTTGTGAATCAAATCATCTGATTCTCTGACAATTTCTCTGTCCACAGGATCAAGTTCTCTGTAAACTATATCTATCTCACCGTTTTCCAGAGCTTGTCTTAGCTCTTCGGAGTTTTCATAAATCAGGATTTCCACTTCTTCTGCATGAGGCTGTTGTCCCCAGTAATTCTCGTTTTCAACGAGTCTTACTGATTCACCTGGATTCCAAGAAGCTAGCTCGTAAGCTCCTGTACTGATCACATCATCGCTGAAAATTTCAGTTTCATCCTCTTCTTCTATATCTTCCAAATCTTCAGGATAAGGGTACTCTCCTTCAGGAACTACTGTTGCCACTGTATAGGCCAAGACAGATAGGAAAGTGATGGAGGGATTCTTTAGATGGATGTTTATCTCGTAGTCATCCACTACTTCAACTCCTTCCATGTTCTCCAAAAGAGCACTTGGCATACCTTCAAGATCTCTTGCTCTTTCAAGTGAAAACTTGACGTCTTCCGCTGTCATGTGTTCTCCATTATGAAAGTAAACGTCATCCCTTAGTTTCAAATTGTAGGTTTCTCCTTCTTCCTTGATATTCCAAGTAATTGCTAGTTTTCCTTCAAGGCTATCTGTACCTGGTTCATAACCTACCAGTGTGTTGCCTGTGTTTTTCAGAATTCTGGAACCAAATGTATCGTATGAGTCAGCCGGGTCAAGAGTTCTTGCAGTATCAGTGGTACCCACAACAAGTTTTTGTTCTTCATCAACTTCTGTATGAGTCTCTTCTAGGGTTTGAATTACCATGTATCCCACTGCAGCTACAATGACCAAGACCACAACCCCGATCACAATGTTCTTTTTGTCCATATTAAAACCTCTATTATAATCTTTTACTGATTGGTTAATAAATTTTTCATAGTTTTATCTTTATCAGGAAGCTAACTCAAACTCATAGAGAAAAATAAAGATGCTCGAAACAACACCCACTATATCGAAAGAGAATACATTATTTAAATGTGGGTATTGTCGAACCAAAAATATAATTTTTAAGCTTCTAAACTATTTCCACTGGTTACCACACCTTTTTTTATATTTCTTAGAGTTATTCTATCCGTTAAACTGTTTGAAAAACTTTTTTGGATGTGGCACATCACTGTTTGGATAACATCTGAAGTTAAGATCTTACCCTTGGATATCTCATCTTCTAAGAAGAAAATCGTAGCCTTCAAAATCATTTTCAGATTCTTGTCCTCAATATCCCTCAAAAGTCTATGGTATGATTCTAGAAAGGCATCATAGTTTTCAGAAGCGACAAATGGTTGTTCGAGACCGTTGTATAAAAGTTGCTTCCAGAGGTGAGTGTGGGATGAAATAAAGGTTTCAGCCTCCTCGAAGATATTTTTGTTCTCTTTTTCGATTTTAATCGGTTCACCGAATTTGTCACAGTCATAATCATCAAAATTCTTGGAATTGAGAATATCTTTAGGATTTGTCGAATAAACTAAAGGTTTATTTGTTGGTCTGACAGGATGTTTATACCTGTTCCAAGAATAACGAAGTTTTTTTGTTTCATCTAATCTGTGAAGATCTGAAAATATTTTATTTCCACTGACTTGTTCAGTTTCGGGTATGCCCGAGACTTTATCCTCGGGCGGCCCAAGATTCCTACCAACATTCAAACGTTGAATAATACTCGAAAATTCTTTGTCTCTTTCGAAGTTTGATACCGGATTTTCATCCGGGTTTTCATACTCGGACATAAAAAGTGCTATTTCTAATCTGTGCTCCATAAATTATCCCCCCTAAATGAATGGTTCTAGATAAGATGATCGAAGAACAAACACGATCTGGAACTTTTTCCATATCCCCCATGAAAAGGAAAAAAGCTTTTTCCGATATTTCACGTATACATACAGGATGGAATACCGAAGTTCTCCGACCATCCTACCCAATCCTTTCAACCTTCCAAAGGGATTAAATATGTTGAGATCGATCTTTTATATAACTTTCTATTGTAAAGAAATACACCTATAAAATTATAAAAATGTTTAATAATGTGATTATTGAACAATAATACATTATCTTTGTTATCATACAATAAAATATTGTATAACCGTGTTATATCCAAAAACTTAAACCACTGATAACAAATTGATTATATGCAAAGAACAGGTGGAGCAAAGGATTTTTTCCGTGAATCATTATTTATAATGTCTTTGAGCCTACTGGTAGCATTTCTGGCAGGCATCATTTTGGGAAGCGATACGATGGTAGGATACATAGAGGAGTTTCCAGGGCTTTTGTTGATAGTTCCTGCATTTCTTGCGACAAGAGGTAATGTATACGGTGTTCTTGGAGCAAGAGTGTCTACTGCATTACACCAGGGTCTTTTTGAACCAGGTTTTGAAATAGACTGGAGGCTTAAAAACGCAGTTTTGGCATCCATAATGAACGGTTTGCTTGTTTCAGGATTGATGGGTTTGATTGGATGGTCTTTTTTCAAGATTATTGGAAGGAACGTCACATCTTTTTTTCCTTACATGTCTATTTTGATTCTTGCTGGTTTACTGACCGGTATCTCATTAAGCTTTTTGATAGTTGTACTGCTCTTTTTGGGTTATCATTACGGTATCGATCCTGATATAATAAATGGACCGATCGTGACATCACTGGGAGATCTTGTCGGGACATTACTTCTCTTTGTATCGATTATAATTGTGAGGTGGTTTATAATTGTCTGACAGAAAGCTACTTGAGCGCGAAAATAGCTGGAAAGTATCCCGGATAATGAGAAATGTTGTTCCGCTTTTGATATTTCTAACATTGCTAGAACTTGGTTCCGGATATGTATTAGAGGGATTGAAGGAGACTTTTGTAAATAATCCTGCTTTGTTGGTACTTGTCCCACCAATAAAGGATTTAGCGGGAAACTTTGGATCCGTTATAGCTTCAAGAGTTTCAACAAGACTTCATCTTGGTATAATTTCAGATGAGGATTCTATGTTAGGAAAAAAAACCTTATCAGACTGCATAGGTATTATTTTGCTTGCTTTTATTCTGTCTTTTTTCCTAGCGCTTTTCACATATTTTTTCGTGGTAATAACCGGAGGCACCCTAAACTTCATAATTATTTTAAAAATCTCGATGTTTACTTCTTTGATGCTGGCATTATTTGTGATAATTTTAGGTGTATCAGTAGTTTTAATATCATTTAAAAGAAGAATTGAACCTGATGATGTGGCTATACCTATTGTTACCAATTTTGCTGATATATTTGGTATAATAATTTTTGCGGTTGTTGTGTTCATCGTAGTCTAGACATTTTTACACTGTTTTTTTAATTCAGTTTTACCAATTTTGTTTCAATGGTGTTCGAAAAACTGTCCTTCAAGAAGAAGAGCGTAAAAGAAATATTTGTAGAGATGAAGGATTTATCGGAACTTATGGTGGATCTTTCTTTTTACTCTTTGTTCTTTGATAACAAAGAACTTGCTGATGAGGTTCTTGAACTCGAGAAACAGATGGATGAACTTGAATACGATGCTATAATCAGCACAATAATGGCGGTTAGGAAGTACCGGGACGCAAAAAAAGTAGCTCCCTTAAGTGCTATCTTAGGTGCTATAGAGGACATAAGCAATGGAGCAGGAGATATAGCAAAAATAGTTAAAAACGATGTTGAGATACCTGAAGAGGTCCGGAGAAAGCTTTCCGGTCGCTTTGAACCTGTAATTTCTGTAGATACTTCTGATGATATGGTTGATAGAAGATATGCAGATGTTTTCGATGAGGATATTGAACTTTTATCACTGTTTCGAGAAGGTGTATGGAAGGTGGGTCCAGAAAATTTGAAGATAGCTGAAGGGGACAAGATAATAATCCGAGGACCCTCGGACAAAATAAAAGACATGAAAGAAGACAAGTTATCATTTGATGATGTGGAAATCGACGGCTCTGTAGAGGATGTAGTTGATATATTGCTCGATATGAGAGAGATGAGCGAATTATCAATTGATTTGTCTTTTAACGCTGTGCTTTCAGGTTCTGAGTTTATCGCAAAAGAGGTAGTTGATCTTGAAGAAATCATAGATAAAAAGCTTTCTGAATTACACGAGAAAGTATTATCGTCTGCTTCAGAAATAAAAAATCCTTTAGTTTTAAAAGGTGTTCTACAACTTGGTTATTCCTTAGAATTGATAACTGATGCCTCGATGGAGATAGGCGAAACCGTATTGAAGGGTTTTGATGTTCACCCTGTTTTTGATGAGGCTGTGAAGGAGTCCAGAGGAATTGTAGTTCGCAGAGAAATCGAAAACCAGGATTTTATAGAGAACGTTGTTGAAGATATATCTAAAGTTAAAGCTGTTAAAAAACAGGTTTATGAAGGTTTTGAATGGATATTCTCTCCAGAAAAAGATTTTTTTGTGGAAGAAGGGGATGTGTTGATTTTGAAACCTAGAAAAGTAAATTAGATAGATCTAAATAATCAATACGTATTGGTTTTTAAGAATTGGATTATAATGTAATTATGAATGAGTCATTACAAAAAAATATTTTCGAGTTCCTATGAGCTATCAGAAGAACTTTCCTTTTATGAAGAATCTCTACTAGATTCCTATATCGAAAATCTAAAGTATGGAAAAATAGGAGAAGATAGAGGAGAAAACAGGATTTTCACAAATTTTTTGAATAATAGAGAAATAATTAAAAAAGATGAGCTGAGGAAATTTTTGGAGTTATATGGAGGAAAGGAGTTTACTCATAACACTTACGTTGATTCTCTTGTTTACTACAACGTGATTGAAGATGATATATTTACAGCTCTCGAAAAGACCCTGGAAGATGATAGAAATAGAATGGCTAGTAAAGAAGCTGATTCTTTGGATATAGATATAGGTATGGAGTATGAGATACCTGTTAGGCTTGGTTTAAATTTGTTTCTAGGGGATATTGGAAGAAAAGCTTATCACTGGGAATCTTTTGAGGGCGAAAGACTGGTATGTCAGGAGGATTCACCTATAACAGTGGAGTTGAAATCCGAGTCACATGACAGCATATATTCGATGGCTCTTGAGATTGACAGAAGACTTGAAATTATAGAAAAACACTCTAAATCCAATATAAATTTTTCGACAGACAGCTCTGAATACCAGCACAGCTTTCCGGGAATCCATTACAGGGTCGGTATCCAAGAAAAGAATATAAATGTAGAAGATTTGACATCAAAAATATATCAAGAGATACCCTACATGGGTTTTTTATCAGCTAATGGACCTGGTATATATCGATCTAAATATACGCTTAGTATGAGACAGATGAAAAACATCGATTTCCTGACTGAGAACCATGTAGAAATAGACTATAAGAGAGACTGTATAGAGTATAGAATTTCTGATATCCATAGAGATATTGAAGAAATTGCTGCACTTGGAGCTATGTTTGCAGGGATTCAAAATTATTATATAACTTCTCAAAATAAATATGAGGATAAAAATGAAGACAGATTATTGATCGAGGGACTATGGAAGAAATATTTGCGAAATCCTAGAAAGGTCGGAAGAGAGGGTTTTGGAAAATTCTTTAAAAAAATATCTAAAGGGCTAAGAGGAATCGGTGCGAAAGATTACAAGTATATAGGTACACTTGAAGGAATGTTTAACAAAAAAGTAAATAAAAAAGATATGAATTCCCTAGATACCAAAAAATATCCTCTATAATCCTCCTATATTCATCTTTTTAGCCAGTGGAACAAGTAAAAGAGACAAGAAAGCTATAAAAATAAATCCTGAAGTAAAACCAGTGGTTTTACCAAAGAAGTAAAACATGAATGTCATGAAGAGAAGGATAAAAGTTCTGCCCGTTGCGATAGCCATCTCTCTGAATGCAAAGTATTCAAGCCTGTCATCGTGTTCTGCAATACCTATAATACCCGAAAAAATTGGTATCTCTGTAGTTCTCATCATCATCTCGTTGAGGAAGGATACAAAAAACGCTATAATCGGAGTAGTAACTAGAGACATTATGATCCAAGTGATTGCAAAACCTGCTACACCTACATTTAATGCTTTAATCCTGTTTTGCTTTCTCAAAAATTTACCCAATATCAAGCTGGACAAAGCTCCACCCACAGCTCTAATACTTCCCATAGCACCTATATTTAAAGTACCGGTGATCACCAAACCGAAGTAAAGAGGCCAAAGCTCGAAAAAACCCGAGAAATTTATACCCTGTATGGAATAGGTTATGAAATCTTTCAAGTATTCTCTTGAAAAATACTTTTTGATAGAGTAGTTCATACCATCGAAATGTTCAAATGAGAATAGGAAGGGTATGAATGAAACAGATATTACAAGAATAACTATTATGAAAAGTGCGTTGAAACCATAATTATTCGATATTATACCGCCAATAAAGGGAGATATTATTGCAGCTATTATTGGAACAGCATATATTATACCTGTTTCGTGATCTCTTTTTTCCTCGTGGCTAGAGTTAGATATCTCTGAGTTCATAGCAACCCAGTACAAGTTCAGACCTATTCCTCCTACTATCGCAATAAAAAACAACTGAAAGGACACTCCCTGGATATTCCTCATCAAGTTGTAGAAAAGGAGTGTAAAAGGAGATGATAGTAGAGCGGTTCTCTTATAACCTATTTTTGAAGTTATCTTGGCGATAGGTAAACTGGTTATTATCCTTACACCGTTATAGATCAAGAAAAACAACATGGTGTATACCAGAGAATTTGTTATATCATACACATATATCGGTAGAAAAACTGTTATCGCTGAGAGAGCAAGCACAAATAGAAACCTGTGAATGTAGACTTCCTGTATCTCCTT
>JALDAH010000048.1 GCA_022729275.1 Candidatus Nanoanaerosalina archaeon | reverse complement strand
ATTTTTAGTAGTTTCCGGCAACCTTGTTTACGAAGAATACCAGGAAAGAAAATACTGTTATCAAGAATTTATGGACGGCATCGAATATTTGAAGGAGTTTGATGGCGGTGTTGTGAGCGATAGATGGTCCATCACAGGTTATATGTTGGAACAAAAGGTTCTTTCTCCCTACAAAGATTATGAGTTGTTTAAAAATAGAGGTATGGAGTATATATTTACAACCGAAAAACTTGATTATCCGGTTAAAAAAAGTTTCAGGGGAGATGTATGCACATACTACGTCTACCAGCTTGAATAGTTTTTTTTAATAGTGTTAAATTCAAATCATCTTGTGAAGTATTATGGCGGATAAAATATCTGTTGTCGTACCGACATACAACGAAGCTGAAAATATAGAGGATATACTAAGGAAGATAGATGAAGTATTGGCTGAAAGAGAGTTTGAGATACTGGTTGTGGATGATAATTCTCCTGATGGAACCGCTGAAATCGTTAGGAAAGTTCAGAAGGATATTGATGAAGTCAGATTGATGGTTAAGGAAGGAAAAAGCGGAATCGGTGCAGCATATACAGATGGTTTTGATGAAGTGGATGGCGATATACTTTTACAGATGGATGCTGATTTTTCACATCCTGCTGAATCTTTAAAAGATTTGATAGAGGAGATAGACGAATACGAAGTTGTTATAGGTTCCAGGAATGTAGAAGGAGGCGATAGAAAGGACAGCATCTTGAGGCACATACCCGCCAATATAGGCAGTTTTCTGTACACCAATGTTCTCGGAAGCCCTGTTAAGGATATCACAAGCGGATTTAAGGCGTACAAATCTGAATGTAAAAAGTTTTTGACCGCTTCTGACAACCCTAGCGGGTACAGTTACCAACCATACACTCTTATGAAGTTGGTATGGGAGGGTTACAATGTGGTCGAGATACCTATAGATTTCAAACCTAGAAGAGCGGGTGAAGCTAAATTTAGTTTGCTTGATATCATCGACAACGTATTTGTGCTGTTGAAACTTTTGAAAACCAAGTTTTTTAGGAAGGCTTGATGTCTTTTAATAAATAAATCAGGGTGAAAAATTTATACATGGATCTTATAGATATGACCTATATTTTGTTTTTTTTCCTGATGATATTTTCTGCTTCGCTTTGGCTGATAGTATATTATTCCAACTTGGGCAGAGTAACCAAAGATCCTGAACCCGAAGAATACAGGGATCTGACTTTTTTAGTGCCTGCATACAACGAAGAAGATTACATAAAAGAAACAATAGAATCTTTACTGAACATAGATTATCCTGAAGACAAACTAAAAATCATTGCTATAAACGATGGTTCGACGGACAAGACTCTAGATATCCTGGAGGAATACAGGGACAAAATAACAATTATAGACAAGGTTAACACCGGCAAAGCGGATTCCATGAACCAAGCCCTTGAAAAAGTTGATACAGAGCTTGTGGCATCGATGGATGCGGATTCATACCCAGAAGAGAACTTCTTAAAGTGCATGGTAGGTTATTTTAATGACGAAAATGTTTACGGTGTTACACCCGCATTAAAAATTTTAAGAGATGATAGGATAGTTGAGAAGATACAATGGACGGAATACATTTATCAGATATTTTTAAGAAAGGTTTTCGCACTTTTTGATGTACAGTATGTTCTTCCGGGTCCGGGAAGCATTTACAGAACAGAATTCCTAAAAAAGACAGGAGGCTGGGATGAGGACACTCACACTGAGGATATGGAGATGGCTTTTAGGATGATGTATGCTGGCAAAAAGATTGAGAACAGCACCAATGGAACAGTATTCACTGATCCTCCATCGAATTTTAAAACACTTTTCAGACAGAGAATTAGATGGTACCGGGGTTATGTGGAGAACTTTTTTGAGTACCGGGAAATGTTTCTTAATCCTCGAAGTGGAAATCTAGGTTTTTTTCTATTACCTTTAAACGTTTTATGGATATTTATGCTTGTTTTTATACTTACTCACGTTATTTACAACGTTTTATCAACTTTTATTGATTGGATACATACTTATTTCCTCTTGGGATATTTTCCGATAGAATTCACATTTTCGATACAACAGCTGCATCTGTTCCATATTTTCATAATTTTCTTTATGGCCACAGGATTGGGAATGGTGTTTTTGAGTCTCTTTTCTGCTGGAGAAAAGCTCAATTTAAGGGATAAAAAGATTAATTATTTAACTTTCTTTACGATATATCCTTACCTGTTCGCGATGTTTTGGGTAGCCACATTTTTTGAGATGGCGAAAAGCAGAGGTAAAAACAAATGGTAGAAAGCAATTTGAATATCGGAACAGTGATCATAGCAGTTATTGTGACAGCTTTATTGATGAGCGGAATTTTTTATCTGGGTTCGATTCTTTCGGATGAAAAATTAGAGGCTATAGAGGGAGATCTAAGAGAATTTGAAGTTGAGAGAAGATCTCAAGAGATCAGCAGGAGTATAGCTGAAAATCTTCCGGAGAGGAACTGTGACGCATTAAATCTAGCAGTCGAACAGACGATTAAGGACACTCAAAATCTGGAGGATGAAGTTATCAGACATGAGAGGAGTAATAAAATCAATAGTGAGAATTTTGAATTGATAAAAAAGGAATACACAAATGTCTTACTTGAATACTGGCTTTTGACAGAGAAGGTCAAGGAAATGTGCGATTCTGATACTGTTACGCTACTTTACTTTTATTCTGATGAACAGGAATGTCCTGAATGCAGCGACCAGGGAATTATACTTTCCCATTACAGAGATAAGTATGATGAGAATCTTTTGGTCTTCCCTTTGGATACGACACTCGACATGAGACCAATAAACATATTGGTTGATACTTATGATATGGAGGTCTTTCCTGTGATAAAGGTAGAGGGAGAGATGTATGAAGGTTTTATAACTAAAGATGAGCTCGGAGAAATACTTGAAAGACATGTTGAAGATTGATGTGGTATAATATGAGTAAAGAAAATATGAAAGAGAATTTAATGGCACTTATCCTGATTGCTGTAGTAGTTGTTGGAGGAGCGATCTATTTCAGTCTGGATGATGATATAAACGGAGAGTATACACCTTCTGAAAGGTGTCTGGAGATAGTTGAACATGAACATCTAATGGATTCTATTGAATGCAGATGTGTATCTCCAGAGAATTTTGATGTGGATGCAAATGTTTCTGAAAGGGTCAGGGATGTGACGTATGTTAATGATGTTATCGTATGCAGTACAGAATTAGAAGAAGACTTGGTATTTCCACTTAGAGAGATTAATGAATCTGCTTTAGAAGAAACCGATCTAGACGAGTCGGATATTGAGGATGATATAGACATGCTGGATTAATTTCTTTTTTCTATGTTCCCAACTTCTTTTTTAAGTACAAGACGATTCTTTCTTCCTTCTTTTATTTTTTTAATAAGGTTACGTTCTTCTAAATCTTTAACAAGCCTTGAAATTTTTGCCTTAGAATAATCAAGTTCTTTAACCAAATTTCTTTGTTCACATTCTCCCTCTTTTTCTATTATGTTCAGAAGCACTTCTTTCTCATCTTCTTTCAGCAGGGGAAGTATTGAGGAGATAGTGTCTTCCTTTTTCTTGAACTTGAAATAAACAGATATTCCTAGGGAAATCAAAAGAACAAGTAAAATTACGAGTGTTGTAGTATCGATGGGAAAAATGTTACCAATTACCTCCAGATCCTGATACCTGACAACGAAATCACGGGTTTCTCCAAGAGATACATCATCCATATCCCATCTCACAAAAATTCTACGTCCTTCACTTCCTGTAACAGCATCCTCAGGTGAGAAGGGTTCTAAGTCATCTCTGCTTATTATCCCGGATCCTTCAGGCAATATAACTTCAAGAGAGTATTCTTCTGTAGGCACGAGTATTCTTTTTTGGTGTTCAAATGATAGGTATTCGTTCTTTATAGTTGAAACACTGGGAGTTTCATAAATTATCGTTGCCGAGTAATTCTCAGGTATGTCATCAGGAACCTGGCAAACTATCTCTTTACCCCATATTTCTCTGTAAACACATTCCAGATTGCCTTCTTCATCGAATCCACGGATATTCTCAGGTTCATGCATCTGTGGAACGGTTATGGAAACTTGTGAAGAGGTCATTCCCTGATAATTCTTTGTAATAGATATCTTAGTTGGTTCTCCTAATTCTATAACTTCTTTTTCTAATACAATATTGCCTGAAACAAACGCAGAAAGCGTTAAAAATAATATAAATAATATAGAAACTTTCAAGATCGGTCCAGTACATTCTTCTTTACAAATGTTATTACCGGTGAAACGTTTCATCAAATGATAATGGGGTATGGAAGATATAAAACAGTTTCCCCGTTTCACCCTTAATTGTTCATTCTTTTCCAGAAATCATCATTCCGCCAGCTCCTGCTTTTAAAAATTTGTGCATCATTTCTGCAACTAGATTGAGCGAATCTTGCATCTCTCCTATATTCATCTCCAGTTTTTCAGGTCCTTCTATTTCTATCATTGTTGGGCCGTAATTAAGCACTATCTTCACAAGTTCTGAAAAGCTATCGACTTTGCATCTTATCTCGCAGATTTGAGAGAAACCTTTATTGATAGATGGATGAGGGTCCTCAACTTCTTTTATCTCGTCGAATTCTTTTTCCAGGCTCTCAACTGATTTTTCGTTCTCAATTTTTTCCACATGTTCTTTAAGTGATTTTTCCGCTACTCCTTTTCTTGAGGCAAGAACCTCAAATATCATCCATGTATCGATTTTTTTGGCCATAAACTGGTATTAATCGTATTTTTTTAAGAATTTATTGGTTTGAAGGCAAGATACTTTTATATTAAGGAACAAAATAATGTTTTTTTATGGATAAACTAAAGGTTATATCTTTTTATATCATTTTTTTAGGGCTTTTTTCAATAGCATTTGCTGGTATTTCAGCTGAGACATACATGGGATCTCATATCATGGCTTCAGGAGAAAATAGGACTTATAACCTTTTTGTAAGAGATTTTAAAGGAGATGTATCAATTGATTTTTCAGGAGAAATATCTAAAATTGTTGATGTGTCAATTGTAGAGGAATCTGAAGAACTGGAGGTATATAATATCAGGGTTGACGGACCTAATTTATCGCTGGAAAAAACGTTTTCAGGTTCTCTAATAGTGAGTGACGAGGTTTCTACAAAAAATTTTCCCGTTTCTGTGAGTATAATACCGGATCATGGGATTGAGAAGAACCTTAATGTAGGTTTTTTATCCGATAATGTTGACGTGGAGGAGAACCCTTCTATACATATTAGCATTGAGGCATATGAACCCTTAAATGAGATATTTGATATCAATTTTACTCTGATAGAGTCCGAAACCGGGGAAACGGTTAAAAATTTCAACGAGAGTTTCTTTATAGAAGAAACATTTTCAGAAATAATTACTATAAACCTATCTGATAAGGAAATCTCCACAGGTTATTATTACATAGAAGCTGTTATGCAGGTAGATGATCAGTACATAAGTTCACTGGATACTGTTGAGTTTATCAGACCTTTCTGGACTCCTACGAGAATGAGGATTTCTTTGTTCTTGGTTGTCAGCATAGCTTTTGTTGTAGGATCCGTCAAGCTATACAACTGGTATCAGGACAAAAAAGATGAAGAAGCCCGTTATGTGTTTCCTGTTGATTACAACATGCTTCCTTCCGAGGAGGATACTTTCTGGGTTGGTAAAGTAGCAGAAACTTCTAAGGGAGCTTATGTAGATCCGGCTGATCTTACTACTCACGCTATAGTTGCGGGTTCCACGGGTTCCGGTAAATCCGTGACTGCTT
>JALDAH010000046.1 GCA_022729275.1 Candidatus Nanoanaerosalina archaeon | reverse complement strand
GTCGGGAACTGTTTTGTGGAGTATGTTACCTACTTGGTACCTCAATTCATCTCTCTTCGCTTTTAATTCCTCTTGTCTTTCGTTGAGATCACTTATTTTTTTCTTGACCTTTTTCATCCTCTTTATCTTTTTCTTTGCTTTTTTTCCCTGTTTCTTTAGTTCTGCAATCTCTTCGGATACTTCGTTCCTTTCCTGCCTCAGATTTTCCTCTTCTTGAAGAGTATCCCTCCATTCTTGATCCAGTTCAAGGACTTTTTCAGCTCTTTTAGGGTCTTTACCCCTTCGTTTCTCGGAATGTTTGATCGATTCTAAATCCTCTCTAAACTTTTTCATGCTTAACATTTTTCTACACCTGTTATGAACCAAAAAGAATTTGACTTATCTGAAACTTTAGAAAAAAAGTTTTCGATATAGTTAAAACTAGAAAAAAAGACGACAAAAACTATCTTGATTGGCGATAAAACCCTTTCATGGACAATAAGTCTCACCCATCTTTTATATCTCTTCCTCTTCCGACGGGAAGACTATAAAATAATCAAGTATTATCAGTCCCAGACCGATTATTGCGGCCAAAAATTCAAGGCTTATAACCCCGGTTCCTTCAATCAGTATAGTGGCTATGCCTGCACCTGCAACACCCGAACCTATGATGCTCAATATCCCTAGCTGATCCGAGAGATGCAATATTATTTTTTTAGTTAAACTCCACATATCTACACCAAAAATTAATTAAAATACATACTTTTTCAACTTTTCCACTTCCTGAGAAATAATGGACCGAAACAATTTTTACAGTTAGGACCAATTAATAGGTATGGAACCGTTCTTTCCCGAAGGCTTACGTCCCTCTACCATGGAAGAAAGAGAGAGTTTTTACAGGGATGAGTTCGGAAAACCACATATAAAGAGGTTGAACTACCGATGGGATAGACCCGTTCTAGCAATTGATGTGGGGAGTGAGACAACACGTTATAGGAGAAGGTTCAAGGACAATCTTGGAAAGAAGGTTTACCTAAGAGAGTACAATGATCTCAACGATCTCCTTGAGAAAGTTAGGAGGTACGTTCCGGAAACATTGTACTACGATACAAGAAGTTACGATACAGATCCAAGACAGACGAATTCAATTTGGGAGAAACCTTCGGGGAAACAACTGATATTCTCTGTTACACCAGACCAAGTCGAATGCGATCGTTGCGATAAGATAAAAAGTCTGAAAAAAGGGAAAAGATTGGCGAAACACACTTTCTGCGAGGAATGTTTCGAAGAAACCGCCGAAAAGGCGGATGAACTTAGGAAGTTTATGAAGAGAAACTTTGACTATGTCGAATCCTTTTTTGTTGGGAGGGAGTTCCATATCCACATTATTGACAACGAGGGTTTCGAGATCGAGGAAACGCATAGAGATGTGATGGCTTCCAGACTCTCCGAAAGATTCCCAATTGATAAGGAGTTTTCTTCATCAAGAAATAATCTTACAGTTATGCCTGGTTCTTTAAACGGTATAACAGGAAGAAAAGTTGTCAAGGTGAAGTCTCACGAGTTCAAGATGCCGGAGAAAATTCTTTTTGAGAAGAGCAAACCGGATTATCTGAAAAAAGAATGAAGGTTGAGAGGCTTTTTAGACCTCTACTCTATCTCAACATTGTAGTCACTGCTTTTTTCCTTCTTTTCCATCTCAACTGTTAATACACCGTTTTTGTACTTTGCCTTTGTACTGTCGGATTTTACAGGTTCAGGAAGCTGAAGGGTTCTTGAATAGCTTTTTGAGCTTCTTTCATGCCTGACATAATCTTTTCCTTCTTCTCTAACTTCTCTGTCTCCCTGTGCAGCGATGTAGAGAGATCTTTCTTTTACCTTTACCTGTATATTGTTCTTATCTACTCCAGGCATGTCCGCCTCTGCGATTATCTTTTCATCAGTTTCTCTTATGTCGACAGGAAGTTGTACGTTGTACATGTTGAAACCTGTCTCAGCCATGTTTTCGAACATCTTGGACATCTTTTCATGCATATCTTTGAAGGGATCTTTTCTTCTGATCATGGTACCACCGTTTTTTGTTTATGTGAATAAAAAGATTTAAATGTTTTTCAAATACTTTCCTAAAACCGGATAAAAGAGATATAAACGAGATTGATAAAATGATACCTATGAGGGTAAAGGACGTACATGGAGGGCTGAAGGAGTACAGCAGACAACATATTATTCGGTCTTGCACCAGAGCAGGGTTTGACGATAATACAGCTGAAGAAATAGAGTCAAGAGTTTTTGAAAGAGCATGGGATGAAAAAACGACTAGAAAACTTCATTCAATAGTTTACATCTAAATGAAAAACAGGAACGAGATATTTGCGCTTAGATTTCGTTTGAGAGAAGCCATAGCAGAACTTAATCCTAACTATTCAGAATTCGAGAAATACATAACCAAGGTTTTGAAAATTGATGGTTTCGAAGCTGAATGGTCTCCCAGACCGAAACCAAGAGGAGAATGCATCGAACACGAGATAGATGTGGTAGCGGAACAACACGGAACCACATACATGATAGAATGTAAGCACCACTACCATCACCACAGGTTTACAGGTTTAGATATACCCATGAGGCAGTGGTCAAGACTTGAGGATCTAAAGAGAGGACATGAACACGGAATAAATAATTCTGTTAAGGCTGATGAAGCATGGGTAATAGTCAATACAAAGCTTTCCGACCACGCAAAAAGATATGCAGAATGCAAAAATATTAGGATGACAGCCTGGAAATACTCCAATGAGGACTACAGCTTGGATTCTCTCGTTGAAAGAAATAAAGCATATCCTGTAACTATCTTAAGACCTCCTCAGCATGTTAGAACCGAGCTTTCCAAAAAAGACATCTTGACAGTTCAGGACCTGATCGGGCTGACAGATCAAAAGATAGAAAAGATACCTGTCAAGAACAGCGTAATGAAAAATATTCAGAGAATCGCAGAAAAAATGGCGAATAAATAAATTATTTTTTCAGCTTAAAACCTTTCACAAGGTTTCCATGAACTTGTATTACCTCTGCAAATTCTTCGACTTTTTCCCGAACTTCTTCATCTGAATCTTCTCCTCTGCAACCAATAACTGCTTTTTCGCCTTTTAGAACAACGGACATGTTTTTTTCTTCTCTTACAACATCTTGCGAAATCCTTATCAGAACACCAACATCATCGATAGGAACCTCCTTGAAAACCATTTTACTCCCATTTTCCCTCAGTTCTTCCTTTAATTTGGATTCAAATAGCTTTTCAAGGCTTTTAATATCTTTTTTCTGTTTTTTCCACTGTTCAAATAGCTTTTCAGGGTTTTCAGGCCTTTCATCGTAATTATAATCTTCTACGCCCACCATTTCTTTTAACTCATCTATCTCCTTTTTTCTCTCACACCATTCATCCACAAACCTCTCTACTACACCCGAAAGCTCATCGACAGGAACATCAAAGATCTCGGATATCTGCTTCAGGCTGTAATCATCTGCATCGATCCACTGGTTTAGTTCCTTAACTAGGCCTTCTTTGTGTTTCTTGTACTCTTCAGCTGCAGTACCTGCCTTGTATTCTAACCTGATAACACCGTCCTGTACTTTTGTGGAACCAACAAGCACAACTTTCTTTATCTCTGAGGTGTTGCTGACATGAGTTCCTCCACAAGCTTCGACATCCATATCATCACCTATCTTGACAAGTCTCAAGCTGCTTCCAGGCGGCACACCTCCTTGATAGACCGAGAAGCCATACTTTTTTTCAGCCTCGGATTTCTCCATAACCTGCTTCTCAACATTTAAACCCTTGTTTATCCATTGATTGACTCTTTTTTCTATCCTGTCAAGTTCTTCTTCTGAGATATTTTTGTAATGAGTTATGTCAAGTCTAGCCTTCTCATCTGTTTTTTTAGCTCCTGCCTGTATCACATGTTCGCCGAGCAATTCTCTAGCAGCAGCATTTATAAGATGTGTTGCGGAGTGATGCTGCATCAATAGTTTTCTTCTCTCCTCTTCTATTTTGCAGAAAACTTTTTCACCTTCTTTGAAGCTTGCTTTTTCCTCTAATTCGTGCAGAACCACTTTTCCCTGTTTGAAAACACGTTTCACAACATCATTTTCAATACTGCCTGTATCATGCAGCTGACCTCCACCTGTGGGATAGAAGTACGTTTCTTTGAGAACGACGTAGCTCTTCCCATCCTTTTCAACTATCCTCAAAACTTCCGAGCTGAACTCCAATTTCGTCTCATCTTCAAGGTATCTTATAGAAGTATCATTCACACCATCTAAACCTATCTTTCCTTTTTCTTCATCTCCGTCTTTACTTGTATCTTTATGTTTTTCTGAAACCTTTGAGTAAAAATCTTTACTGATCTCAACTTTTATACCCATTCTCTCAAGCATCTCTGGAGATATCCCTTCTGATTCGTAAAGCGCCAGCATTTTACCTTCATCGACCACATCATCATCCATTTTTTCAACAAGCTTTTTTGCCTTATCCTTCATTTTTCCGTATTTTCTCTCCTCTTCCTCCATTATTTCTTTAACATGTTCTATGCTGTTTTCAAGTTCCGGGAATATGTCTTTCATCTCTTTAGCATGCCACTCCATTACATCTTTGATGTCTAAATCCCAGGAATACTTGTCGATAAAGTCGAAACTTCTTCTTGCTATAACCCTCAATGAATGCTGTTCACCACTGTTAGATGGTAGTATCTTGTCGCAGAGAGCAAATAAAAGACTTCTAGAGTGGTCAGCTATTGAATAGAGGGCTGCTGCAGGGTTTATTTCTTTTTTTAGTTCTTTTTTTCCAACTCCTATCTTTTCGGCTATATGTTCCCAAGTCTTTTCTATATCTTGGACTTCATCAAGGTTAAGGAGACTTGAATAAGGTAAAAATTTCTTCCATATCTCTTTATCAGGATTCACACCTGTTTTATCGTAAAGTTTTTCGACAACTTTCTCCATATTAGCTTCGTAAGAAGTTTCAGATCCATGAGTTATCCACACGATTCTTTCAAGACCCATCCCCATGTCAAGGACCTTTGTGTCGAGTTCAGAATAGCCTTTTTCCGAATCATCTATCTGGTAAAACATGTATACTTGGTTGAAAAGCTCTAGACCGTCAACGAAAAACTCCATGCAAGCCCCAAGATTTCCACCTCCTCCCCAGGAATCTTCGTGCAGAACAAGCTTTTTCTTGGGTATTCCCATTCCTTCTAGAACCCACTCTAACATATCCTCGAAATATTTTTCCTGTTCATACTCATTAGGGGATGTGAAAGCGTGTTGACCCACCATGACAAAACCCGTGTAGTGTCTTCCCGTGAAACCCACATTTTCTATATCGTTAAACCTTAGACAGAACTGTGGAACAACAAGAGGATTTGCTGGAGGTTTGACTTCTCCTGAAACAACATAGGGCTGGAAGTCATATATAGAGGCTCTTACAAACTCTGTATCATCTCTCCATCTTGCAGCCACAGGATACCTATCTATAGGTGTATAACCTCTTTTCTCCATGAAGTCGCTGAATTCATTCCATGCTGAAACAAAAGAGAACTTTTTATCGGTAGGTGAACTGTTTATAAAGGTATAACCATTGTCGCAGGAGGGTTCTCCACACACTTTTCTTTTTTTATCAACTGTCCAGAAGAATTTTCCACAGCTATCGCAGTTATTCCGCTTGTAACCGTGTTCTTTTAGTTTTTTGACTGCGAAAAATTTTTCAGGATTCTTTGAAGATTCTTTACCTACTTTTTTCTTTAACTCGTCGAGAGTTGACATGGTGAAAGTTTCAATTACAATGTTTAAGTTTCCTTCCCTGATGTAGACAAACCCAAACAATTATTAGGTATAAAGCCTTTTTTTTTACCATGACAGAAATTCAAGAGATAAAGGAAAGAAAAAAGAAATCAAAGATGACTTTAAGCG
>JALDAH010000057.1 GCA_022729275.1 Candidatus Nanoanaerosalina archaeon | reverse complement strand
GTCCTGAACCACGTAGGTTATCTCGACGTCCAGCCTGTCACCTGAACCTAGGTAATCTAAAATAGCGTGCTGTTTCCAGCCAACCACAACCACTATTTCGTCTATACCTGCTTTTTTCATGGTTTCAATGACGTGCTCGATAACTGCTTTTTCTCCCACCGGTAGAAGTTCTTTAGGGTAAGCCAGTGTGAACGGCCGCATCCTTGTTCCCTTCCCGGCTGCCGGAATAAGTCCTTTCATTATTACAAAGTATTACATGGCCTACGGTTAAATAATTCACGGAAGTGTACTCTCAAAAAAGAGAAAATCTAAAAATTACGGGAAACCCGGTACAAAGTTAAAAAAATAGAGAAATATTATATAAACAGAGTTCAATATGAAAGTTTCTATAATCGGAACAGGTTACGTGGGTCTACCGGCAGGAGCTGGTTTGGCTTCTAAAGGACACGAAGTAACATGTGTCGACATTGACGAGGAAAAAGTCGAGAAGATAAACAGAGGAGAATGCCCTATATTCGAGGAAGACCTGCCGGAGCTTCTGGAACAAGTGGTTTCGGAGGGAAGGCTGGAGGCAACTACTGATACCGAGGAAGCCGTTAAAAATTCTGATGTGACTTTTCTGGCTGTCGGAACCCCTATGAAAGAAGACGGCAGTATAAACCTTGATTATATTAAGGAAGCGGCGGAAGATGTCGGTAATGCCCTGAAAGGTAAGGATGGCTACCATGTGGTCGTGGTGAAGAGCACCGTTGTACCAACTACTACTGAAGAAGAAATAATCCCAATACTCGAGGAAGAATCAGGTAAAAGTGCAGGTGAAGACTTTGGAGTTTGCATGAACCCCGAGTTCTTGAGGGAAGGAACCGCACTGAAAGACTTCTTGGATCCGGACAGGATAGTTATTGGAGAACTAGATGAGAGATCCGGAGAGACACTTGAAAAGTTGTACCGGGATTTCGAGGCCCCAATATTAAGGACAGAGGTCAAGGCAGCTGAGCTGATAAAGTACGCATCCAACTCTCTTCTCGCCACAAAGATCTCCTTCATCAACGAGATAGGAAACCTTTGTAAGGAACTGGGTATAGATGTCTACGAGGTCGCTGACGGTGTAGGTATGGACCACAGGATCAAGAGAGATTTTCTGAATGCAGGTTGCGGTTTCGGTGGAAGCTGTTTCCCTAAAGATGTCAGGGCTTTGATCAAGTTCATGGAGGAGAAAGAGGTAGAGCCAAGTATACTGGAATCGGTTATAGATGTGAACACCGATCAGAAAACCAAGCCTGTCGAGATACTTGAAGAAAAGATAGGTGATCTAGAAGGTAAAAAAGTGGCTGTTCTCGGATTAGCGTTCAAACCAGGCACCGACGACGTCAGGAACTCACCCGCGATAGACATGATACAGGAGCTTAAGGATAAAGGAGCGAAGGTTAAAGCTTATGACCCTGAGGCGATGGAGAATATGGAGAAAATACATCCTGACGTAAAGTATGTTGGTTCATACCAGGAAGCTCTTAGAGGAGTTGATGCCGGGATAATAGCCACGGACTGGGAAGAGTTTAAAGATATAGACAAAGATGTTCTTGACAGGATGGAGAACGAATTGATAGTTCTAGGAAGAAGAATATGGAATAAACAGGGTTTAAATGGTTTTAAAGGAATCGCATGGGACTGATAGGCCTCTGAAAAAACCATATATAAATTCTGGTCGTTCAGTTCTGCTCCAATCCATCTAAAACCTTTTTCAGCGATTCCATTGCTGAACGGAAGTCAGGCAGTCCTGTGTATACAAGAGTTTCAACTGTCTCCCATCCTTTCTCAAGGTTTCCAGCTTTTTTAAGAACCATTCCCGGGCTGTAATCCTTCCCATAGTAATCCAGTTTCTTTTCCACCATATCAATACCTGTTTTCACTCCTTTCTTCTCCAGGTGGTATATGTCGTAGAGGTCTCGAGGGGTTTCCCTGGTGCATACTGCCCTGATCTTCTCCGCGAGTATCTCTTTTTCTGACATCACTGGCACCGTGAAAGCGTTTATGTCCGGGAACCCGGGAACGTATCTTTTCTCCGTGACTTCATGGACTTTTGAGTCTTTGTTGAAGTCAAGCCTTATGAAGCACATGCTCCTCCTGTTCCCCTGGTAAAGCGGTCCTTCCAGCCCAAGCCTGACCCGGAAACCTCCTCTACTGTCCTCCTCTTTTTTCTCCACGACTTTTATACCGTAGTTACTCAGATCTCTCCCCGCTTTCTCGGTAAATTCTCTGACCCTGAATCTCTCTTCCGCTGTGAAGTCAAGATCTTCTGAGAACCTGTCAAGCTGGTAGAACTTCTTCAGCGCAGTACCTCCTTTAAAAACCAGCTCGCCGGAGGTCTCCCGGCTGACTGTTGAGAGGATTATATCCTGTATATATAATTTCTCAGCGTGACCTATGTTGCCGTCTGATACGGTTCCTGCTACTTCTCTGAGCTGTTTTTCAGATAGCATCGTTGTTCACCTTTATCCTCCAGTAAGGATGTTTCTCCCCTTTATCGGTTTTTGTGAGGTCTAGTAGAGGGTAGTTCCTGTCCTGCTCTCTCAGCTCCTCTACTCTTTCACCCCTGATTTTCTCCAGCAGGTAGCCTGCTCTCCTTGAAACCGCCTTGCTGCCGAGTCTCTCCAGGTACTCCACGGTTTTACCGATGTCAACTTCTTCCACCAGTTCCCTGGTCTCCTCAACCGGTACTTTCCCTGTTGACAGTATATCTATCAGCAGTTTTTCTCTTTCCGCAACTGTTATCTCGAAGTCTCTGTATCTTTCTCTCCTGAAACCGTACATCCCGGGGGTTTTGATAAATGAGATTTTTTCAAGGTCCTTCCTGCTCCTGGAGGTCGCTACCTGGATCTTTGCCGGCTGCTGCGGTGTTAGTCCGAAAAAGCTGAGACCTGACCAGTAGGAGATATAGGAAGGTGTCTCTATGTGTGTCGCATAGACAACAGGGTCGTCCTGAGCCGTGTACTTCCCTCTCTCTATTCTGTAAAGCCTGCCATCCCTGACCATCCTGGAAAGCTTCTCCCTTAAATACTCTCTTCCAAGACCTGTGGCTCTCTGGGCCTGATTGACGTTGAAGACAGGTGTTTCTTCAGCCAGCTCTTCTATATCCATAACACACTTTTCTTGTCCCAGATATATAAAATCATCATATATGATGATTATAATGATTTGAAACAAGAAAACTATTCGATGTACTGAACCAAATACAGAAGATAAGATCATACCTGAATACTTCCAGTCAGCACCTAAAAAACAGTGACAAAGTATCGATCAACAATTAGGATGGAAAAACATTAATATCGAAATTGAATCAGAAAAAATGGATGAAATTATCGGACAAAAAAGTATAGTCAAGAAAATATAACGGTGTTATATCAGGCTGATGAAATAAAATATTCACCATAATAAATATCAGACCACAGATTAAATCAAGATATAATGAGCAAGCTATTGGACAAAATATACGAGATCTACAGCAAGGACTTCTTCAGCTTCATGCATGGTTATCCAACCAAATTTCGAAAAAACTACTGCTACTTAAAATATAAAATGAAATATCCTAACCTTCCTCATCCAAGCAATATATATATATGGTCTCACCGGACAAAATTAATCATAATTTAGGAAACAGGTTTTTACCAAATAAGAGACCAAAATACGGAGTTCTAGGCGGAGGTTGGGACTTGAAAAAAGAAAGATTTGAAAATACTGTATTTAAAGGTCTTTTTGAAAGATTTGAAGAAGGAAAAAAATGGGAGGACACAATATATTTTATTAAAGCTTCTAATATGATTAAAAACGGTGAAAAATTCAGCCCTCTTTCTTCAAATTATGATAGAAGTGTAAAAGGTCTCAAAACCTATCTAGATTACTTAGACCAGCTTTTCCAAGATATAAAGAAAAATGGTTATGATAAAAGATTCCCTATCAGCGTTCATGTAGGTAGAGATGGCAGTATAATGACTAAACAAGGAAACCACAGGACCTGTATGAG
>JALDAH010000019.1 GCA_022729275.1 Candidatus Nanoanaerosalina archaeon | reverse complement strand
TCTGTACTTCTGGAACTCCTGTATCGATCATCTCTTCTTCACATCTCTGCTGTTCTTCAGTACACTCAACATAGATAGGATCTACTACATCATAGCCTCCAAAACTCTCAGCAAGTTCTGTACAGAAAGGACACCACTCAGATCCGTAAATAACAACACCTTCATCTTTAAGGCAATCTATATGTTCCTCCATCTTTTTATTAACTTCGGGTTCGGAAACCGGTTCATCCTCGTTTTTTTGATATTCGCAATCTGTAAGTTGAGCTATCTCATTTAAATTCATCATACCACTGTAGATCTCACCATTTATCTTCCATGTAGGATAGCCTTCTATACCTTTTTCCTGACATAATTCTTCTTCTTCAGTACATTCTACATAATCAATGTTTTCCTGGTGATCTCCAAAAACATTTAACTGTTGATCTGTGAATCCGCACCATTCTGCACCGTAAAGAGTAGTTTTTTCCGCCACACATTTTGAAAATTCCTGTATCATATCATCTTCAAGAGATATCTCTTCTTTTTTATTTTCATCTGATTTTCCAGGTTGAATTTCCATCTCATCAACCTCTTCATAACTTTCTATGAGAAGATCTATATCCACACCCTCAGGAAAGAATATTTGACCGTCCTTTGTTATATAGCTGTCTATTTCTTCTGAAGGAAATCCTTCAGCGGAAAGCTCTATCAAAACATGGTAAACACCGTTGATTTCACCATCTGAATTAATGAACTCTGTGTTGATAAATATATCGTGATCCTCTTGGTTGAGGTGTTCCTCGAATACATCTGCAGCAATATCACCGGCTTCATCTTTTTTATACTGTTTTTCTTCTTCTCCTGTATCTAATGGTTCAAAAAACAATTTTTCACCGTCTTCAGATCCATAAAAAGTTATATTTTCAGAATGATCTACTGTTGTTATCTCTGCTTCTAGACGGGTTAATCCGCTTATGGATGATTCTTCAACTACCTCGAAATCCGCATCTTGAAACTCCGGTGTTGCCTCCACCAGTCTACGTATATTGGAGGATAGTTCAGTATTTTTCTCTATTTCTTCTTCATTAACGTTTTCGGAAATATACAGTGAAAAAACTGCTAAAAAGATTAGGAACAAAGCTATTATTAATCTTAAGGGTTTTTGCATTATCTGTCTCTTCATCTTGTTTTGATTTTTCTCTTTTTGGAACAGTTGTTCCTTTTTTTCCGGGTGGATTTCTCCTATGTGGATGTGCAGCCCTCTCCTAGTATCGAAGGATTTACCACATTCCAGACATTCATGTTTTTTTGACATTATATTTCACTTAATCATGCAATAGTCTAATTTCTTCGAACTCGTTAGTTTTGAAACCTTCTAGAAATATATATTTACCATCTCTAGTAATATAACTTTTTGTCCTTTCCGCAGGCAATTCATTAGCTTGGAAAACGGTTTGAACCTTATAGACTTTGCTTTTTTCATTTACATCATTCTCGTAATCCACAGAGAAATCTCTGATTTGGGGGTCTTCTTCAACTTTATCAGCCAAGTTTTTTTCAAGTTTTTCCGCGATAATATATCCTGCATCTTCTTTCTTAAAAGTTTCTCTGGTTTCAACATCGTAATAATCAAGGAAAAACTTCGTACCATCTAATGTAGTGAAAAAATCTAGTTTTTCATCATTTATATATATTTCAAGAAAGTGAACATCACTATCCGTCTTTTCAGCATTTAAAAGTTCTAGATTTTTTCCGTCTATATTGCTTCTTTCGATAAAAAGATCGGACATTATTTCACCTGCTTCATCGGCTGAAATCTCTCTACCCTCTTCAACAGGCTTTCTAGAGTTCAGGTGGTAGAATAAAATAAAACACAATAAAATTATAAACAGAAGCAGGAACACTTTTCTGGGTTCTATAAATTTATCAAGAAAACTTTCATCATCCCTGTTAATTTTTCTCTCTTTTTGGAACAGTTGTTCCTTTTTTTCCGGGTGGATTTCTCCTATGTGGATGTGCAGCCCTCTCCTAGTATCGAAAGATTTATGGCATTCAGGACATTCAAACTTTTCTGACATTGTTGTATAATTGCCTTGAAATTTTTTAAATTTTGTATCTTAATGTTCATTCACTAATAATCGACTTGATATCTTTGAATAGCTGTTTATCCACGTTGAGACCTCTCATTGAAACTCTTAATTGCGAAAGTATATCTTTAATATCGTCTTCAGTGATCTCATTGGTTTTAATTCCTTTTATCTTGCATGCTGAAGTCAATGTGGATTCTGCTGTTGCTCTTGGAAGATAATCTGACATTTTTTTAACTATCTTATCTCCAACCTTACTGAACTTTCCACTGGATCTTCCGAACTCCGCTTTCAAGGTAAGTTTAATATCGCTTAGTACATCCTTGATATCCTCAATTTCTTTCGTGTGTGTACTTATACGTCCCAAGTTTACATTGTTGAGGTTCTCCTTTTTGATTTTTTCAGCTTCTTCCGAGATACTTTTTATTGGGGAACTTATTACAAAAGATACTATGAATGCAAAAATGAATGACACACCTATCAAAACAATCCCTATAATAACAACAAAATCACTTAACTCTGTCATCTCACGGTTCAATGTCAAAAGCTCTGTTTTCTGCCTTTCCACAATATGCGAATTGACATCTGTTGATGAAGCCACTAGGTTCTGAACTTCTTCTCGGTATTCCTCTACATACCTCTGCTGTATCGGAGTACCTATCCTTATACTACTTTCTGTTTCCTGAAGGAATATATCTATAGCCTCTCTGTGACCTTTTAGTTCCTCTAGGTCATCTTCTATCTCTTCATTAACTCCTGCTTCATCAAGAGCGTATATAAGGCCATCTGAAACAGTACTGAATTCATAGAAGTTTTCTTGAAAATCCTTTGAATATTTATAAGCTGTATTGTTGTTTCCATCCATGTTGTGCTGACTGATTTTCTCTAGGTTGTACATTATTTCATCCGATAAAGCATTAGTTTGCTGACTTCTATCCATTATATCCAATGAACTTGATATTATTTCATTGGCTCTATCATTCGTGTCAGTTACTGCAGAGTTTATGAATAGAGTTAATATTAATGTAAAGCTTGCTATTACTAAAAAAGACACAATAAGTAATGTTCTTATCTTTAATTTCAATTTTGACACCTTTTACCAGTCTTCTTTTCTGATAGTGTAGTACCTGAAAATTTGTACAGGTCCAAGTCTCACGCTTTCACTTTCTATCTCTGGTTCAAATGCTGCAAACTGTTCTCCCTGAACTAGAGGTATATAAGGAGCTTCTTCTGCGAGTTTTTCCTGTATATTGATGAATTTATCTGTTCTCTCATCATGGCTTATTATCTGTCTCTGTTCTGCGAGCATCTGATCCATTTCCTCATCAGCGTAATGTGAACCTATGAAACTTGATGCTTCAGATTGTAGGAAAGGCGAAAGATAATTATCAGGATCATAAAAGTCCGGGTACCATCCAAGAAGATGCATCTTGAAATCATCTCCCATCCTACCTGTGAATTTTTCCCAAACTTCGCTTTCTACGGTTACATCGATCATTCCTGTCATTTCTAACTGTTCTTTTAACTTGTTAGCAAGATCAATTTCTAGATCACCGTAATGGCTTGGAGTGTACCAAAGAGTTATCTCAAGAGGTTCTTCCTCCGAGTAACCGGCTTCTTCCAACTCGTCCGTTGCATAGTCGAGATCTTGATAATCTCCATAGACATCCTCAAAGACAGGTTGGTGGCTCCACATCCCTGAAGGAACCATCGAATAGAGAGGATACCTCTCGTTCATATAAACTTCTTCAACTATCTCTTCACGATCAACAGCATATGCGATTCCTCTTCTTGCATTTACATCATCGAAAGGTTCTTTCATTGCATCCAATACAATGTATCGTATCTCAGGGCTTTCGAATGATTTTGTCTCCACATTTTCGCTTAATCTTAATTCTTCCATATGGGTTGGTTTGATGGTTCTGTAGGCAAGATCCAACTGACCTGTATCCATAGCTGTTTTGAGTTCTTCAGAACTGTCCAAGATATTTATCTCCACTCTTTCTGCTTCTGGAGAATCTCCCCAGTAATATTCGTTTTCCTCGAAAACAACTCTCTCACCAGGAACCCATTCAACTACTTCATATGGACCTGATCCGATTACAGACTCGTTTCTGAACTCATTCTCAGGATAATATTCTTTTGGAACTATACCAGCTACAGTGTATGCTAGTTTGGAAAGAAAAGGTATCGAAGGATTCTCTAAATGGATTTCCAATTCGTAATCGTTTAACACTACAACTTTGTCTATCCCTGCTACAAGTGAGCTTGGCATACCTTCAAGATCTCTTGCTCTTTCAAGTGAGAACTTGACGTCTTCGGCTGTCAGGTGCTCGCCGTTTTGAAAATAAACATCATCCCTCAATTCAAAAGAGTATACTTCCCCACCTTCCTCTATCTCCCAATCAGTTGCGATATTACCTTCCAGTTCATCGGTACCGGGTTCATAACCTACCAAAGTATCTAGAGAATTGTAGAGTATTGCTGAAGAAAAATAATCGTAAGAATCAGCAGGATCGAGAGTGGTGGCTGTATCTGTGGTTCCCACAATAAGTTCTTTATCCTCTATTTCTTCAAATATTTCCTCATAATCGTAGAGAAGATAGCCTCCTAAAGCTACCACAATAACAAGTAAAAGTATAGGTATTATGTTCTTGGAGTTCATAACAATCTATTAACTATTAATCAAAAACCTGTTAATAAATCTATTGTATAACAATTGTTGAATAGACGGAAAAAATGGTTTTTAAAAAAATTTCTTTTAAGTTCTGAGGAGAAAATTGGGCTCAACGGGATTTGAACCCGCGACTACCGGGTATCTTCCGTTTATCTTAGATCATTGCTCACAACTTTCTAGTGAAAGATGTGAACTCAGCGCTTCTAACGGAGGGTTGATAAAAAACCTTTATAGTTAAAAGCCCGGTGCTCTGCCAGACTGAGCTATGAGCCCTTGTTTAAATTTCTGGACTTTTTTATCGGGTTTCTGCGAATATTTCAGGGACAAAATGACTTTATGTGCAAATACTTTTTAAATTTACTGTATGGTTTTCCTAAAAACACCTGATCTAATAAGATCACTGGAGAAACCATACCTACTTAAAATACGCCGAGTGCGGGATTTGAACCCGCGTCACGACCGTGACAGGGTCGTATGATAGGCCACTACACCAACTCGGCTTTTAAACCTGTTAGATAAATTAAATACCTGTATTTTTCTGTTTTTATTATTCTAGTAGCTCCACTTCTATTGAAACTCCTTCAGGAACATGCACTCTCATTATCTGTCTTAATGCTCTTTCTGATTCGGATACATCTATCAGTCTTTTGTGAACGCGCATCTCCCATCTCTCAAATGTAGATGCTCCTTCACCGTCAGGTGATTTCCTAGTAGTTAAATCCATTTTTTCTGTTGGAAGCGGTACAGGGCCTGAAACACTTGCGTTGTATTCTTTTGATACTTCGACTATATCTTTTGCTAATCCGTCCACCTTCTCTGGATCCGTGCTCCCTAGCTTTACTCTTGCCTTTTTCATTATTATCGAACTATAAAGTGAAACCAAATCTTTTAAATTGTTTGTATTTCATGACCTGAAACAGTAATCGAAAGGTTTCACAAGTATCTTGGAAAATAAGATTTAAAACGTTTGGTAGAGACATCTTAAATGTTTGAGAGTATATCAGTTTAATTTACAGAAATAAGCCGGGGTCGCATAGTCTGGCAGTGCGCCAGCTTGGAGTAAAAAAATTTTGAAAGAGATATAGACAGAAAGCTGGTGGGCTTAACGGCCCTCGAGGGTTCAAATCCCTCTCCCGGCGTTATTCTTCACTCAATTGTTCTATATGTCTGGCTTCGACAAAGTAAACATTTCCGCTGTGGTAAACTGAGTTGTGATTTGTAGAACCACGGAAAACACCCAAGATTCTGTAGTTTTCCTGTGTTTCGATGTCTTCTCCCTCTAAATCAAGTGTGACAATATCGTGTAGAATCATATTGTCCTCGTATCTTGTAAGCAAAAAACCTTCATCTGTTAACAATAAGTACTCATTCATTAATCCTTCTTCATCCTTCCAGATAAGTTCTCCCTCTATCTTGACCAGTTCATTCGCATATTCGAATATGTTATTTCTGAGATCTCTGACATTTGTTTCATTAGCCTTCTGATCCAGCTCATATTTATTTAATGCTCCGTACGCAACTCTGTCCTGTGGATCCGTTCGAAAACCTATCCAACTTATAAAAATATCTATCCTTGTGACTATATTGTTTATTCCCGGAACGGTTTCTGTAACCTTATCCGTACCTATATTATCAGAATAACGGTATATTGCTAACAGCATAATAATAAAGATTAGTAGTAAGGTGATTCTGGTTTTTATTTTCATTTACAATATAGTTTATTATTAGAACTTGTTAAAAAAAGTTATATCGCAAAAAAATGAGATTAGGAGAAGGATTCTTAGTCCTCCCTCTTCTGTAAAGTATATTTACAGTTGGTACACTTCCATTTCTCGAAAACATCGTTTTTGAAAGAAAATGGAACCATCTTCCCCTGATGACACTTTGGACAGTCTGGAAAAAAATTCGACATGTTATTCAATCACCATTACTGTTTTTAGGAATTATTTTTTTGAACCTTTGGTCTGTTAAAGTACCAGGAAAGGTATTTTTAATGGTTCAAAACTTTAATATACAGAAGAAGTCCAATTTAATTTAGTTGATAGTTAGCAAAAGGGAATTAATCATGGTTTTTAAAACAAAAAATTTTTTTCTAAAAAACATTTTTCTATCATTAATAATGATTTTAACTATTAATGTAGTTGTTTCAACCAGTCCTACACACCCTTTGTCCGATATTACGCCTATGGACGTACCTCTCCAGTTAGATGGCCAACCTATTCAGTCAGGAGATTCCGATGAAATAGTCCTGAACGAGACGGACACATTCGTTATCGACAGCGATATATGGATGGGAGGAGAAATCCAGAATTACTTTGGTTTTTGCGATGGTGGAGAGGCTATTATGCATATCTATGATGATGGAAGTTTTGAATGTATTGATATATTAGGAGGGGAGATATCGGATGCTTATGTGAATAGAAGTGGGGATTCGATGTATGGAGATCTTACGATAGTTGATTCGGCTGATATAATAATGGAAGATGACAGCGATATTTCAATGGTTACGGGAATGGTTTCAGGTCTCAGGGGACCTGATGATAATAGGGATGCTACTAACAAAATTTATGTTGATAATCTAATTGAAGACTCTACCCAGAATCTTGAGGATGTTTTGATGGTAGGAAATGAAGCTGAGGGCCAGAATATAGATATGGGTGGAGGCATAATAGAAAACATAGGAGATACTTCCACCGATTTCACGGGTTCTGGAGGTCTAAATCTTGCTGATGGTCTTACGATTCTTGGAGGAGGATTAGATGTTTCAGGAAATGTGAATTTTGATGCAGGAGTTATAGATAATAATGAATTAGCTAATTCTGATATAACTCTCAATACAGGTACAGGTATTGTTGGAGGGGATATTATTTCTCTTGGAGGCAGCAATGAGATAAGCTTGGATACTTCTTGGACCGATAACAGGTATGTTGAGGTTGGAGGTGATGTTATGGAGGGACATCTGGATTTTGATGAATCTTTTAAGGTAACTGGTTTGGAGTCTCCTGTTGATGGTAGGGATGCAGTTCATCTTGATTATCTTGAGAGCCAGATAGTGGATGAAATGCAGGATCTTGAGAGTGTTTTGTTCGAAGGACATGAAGCTTACAGCGATATTGATATGACAGGTAGAGATATATTGGATATAGGAGATCTTGAAACATCCGGAGACATGGGTATAACAGGTGGTAACGTTGGTATAGGTACCACTTCCCCTGATGCAGATCTAGAAGTTGACGGTGATATAATGATAAATAATGGACAAGGAACCGGTACAGATTCTATAAAGGGTTCAAGAGATCTATATGCAGGCGATGAGACTTATGTTAGTTCAGGTTATTCCAAGGAACTAACTATGGTTTTTAACAGCAATTATGGTAAAAACCCTAGTTTTGTCAATATTCTGGCTGGGGGTGATGGAACTATTGAAATATACGTGGATGGTAGTCTTGAAAACACTATGAATCTAAATGAAGGGGTGAGCGAAATATCCATAGATACAAGGGGATGGGGAGATGGAACTTATGATGTAACTGTTGAAGTTACAGATGGATACAATGATCTAATAGAGTTTTATTATATTGGTTAATTTAAGGTGTTTTAACGTGACGGAACAAAAACAAGAAAGTTTTGTGGAGAATATGGGGGAGAACAAGTTTAAGATAATTGGAGTTTTAATCTCAATTGCGATTCTAATAGCTTTACTGTTTTTTGTTTTAACAGATTTAGATTTTGTTGATCCAGATGATAAGGTTGAGAACGTCACTTTAGTGACAGAGGATGGATGGGAGATTTCAGCTACTCATTTCGATGGTGATGAGAGAGGTGTGGTTCTTATACATATGTTAAACCAAGAAGAGGGGAGATTGGTATGGAACGATACGGCTAGAAGACTTAATGAGGAAGGTTTTTCTGTTATGACTATAGATCTTAGGGGGCATGCTGAAAGCAAAACTAGAGAAGGAGAGACGGAGGAAATCTCCTGGCGAGATTTTGAATCAGATTATGGTCAAGAGGATTGGGATACGGAGTTCAAGAAGATGAGACTGGATCTGAAAGAAGCTGTGGATTACTTGGATGAGAAAAACGAGATAGAGACTCTTGGATTGGTAGGTGCAGACATTGGTTCGAACGTTGCGGCCTTTTACACCGATAAGAGAGAGGTCGATACACTCGTATTTTTATCTCCTGGTACAGGAAATACGTATCACAGAGGAGTTCCTATAATGGGTCAAGTCCAAAACTATGATAGACCGATTCTCTTCGTTGTTTCAGAAGACACGGAACATCAGTACGGTATGACCGAGCTTTTTTACATGGATTCGCCTTCTGATACGAAAGAAGTGATAGAATTCGAGGATGCTGGGAGAGGAACAAGGATGATGGAAGCAGAAACTGAACTTGAACAAGATATAATTGATTGGCTGGATGAACATCTCTGAAGAAAAAAGGTGGTTTTAATCAATAAAACAATAATAATTTTTTTGTCTCTTTTAGTGGGCTTTGCAGCTGGTATTTTTGTTCCATTAGAGCTTGGGATATTAGAGGATTACAAGAGCGGAGAAGATGTTGCTCAGACAGTGCTTGAAACATATCAGAAATCAAATCCTAATGCCGAACTCAATATTCTGAGTGTTGATGAGGTGAACGATCTTTATAGAATAAGGATATCTACGGGTGGTGAAGAAGGGACTTATCAGACTGTTTACGCTACTAAAGACGGGAATAAGATCAGTCAAGAGGTCTTGGATCTTGAAGAGATAAACATGTTGATAGATAGAAGGATAGATTTTTTTGACTGTTTGAGGGAAAACAATGTCCGTATATTCGGTGCTATTGAGGCAGAGGATACAGAAGTAGCCCAGGCTTCTTTGTTGCAGCTTCAGATACTTGGAGGAACAGAGCATCTGGATAACATTTACATCGATTGTTCTGGTAGGAAGGAAGAATGTGCCGAAGAAGGTATATCTAATTTACCTTCACTAGTTTTTCGGGGTGAGGTGCTTCACGGAGTCACACAGTACGAGTGGTTTGAGGAAAACGTTGGATGTACCCTATAATTTCTCTGGTTTAAAAAATTATGATTCAAACAGTTTTTAACTGTTGACCACCAAAAATTATTACGATGAAAAGACTGGATCTCAAGGTTGGATTCTCGTGTAACAACAACTGTGTTTTCTGTGCTCAAGCACACCGAAGAGATCAGGGTGACAATAATTTTGATGAGATTATCAATAATTTGAAAGATGGCTACAGGGATGGTGCAAGAGAAGTTGTTTTCACCGGTGGAGAGCCCACGATTAGGGAAGATATTTTTAGATTGGTTTCAGAGGCCAAGAAAATAGGTTTTGAGAACATACAGATACAGACCAATGGTAGAATGTTTTACTATAAAGAGTTTGCTGAAAAGTTGATCAGGGCCGGTGCAACCGAGTTTTCTCCTGCTTTGCATGGACCTGACAAGAAGACGCATGAGAAAGGTACTAGGGCAAAGGGAAGTTTTGAGCAGACACTAAAGGGGATAAAAAATTTGAAGGAGCTGGATGCTTATGTTATAACTAATACTGTGATTAACAAGTACAATTACAAGAAGCTTCCTGAGACTGTTGAACTGTTGATGGATATAGGTGTAGATCAGTTCCAGCTTGCTTTTGTACATCCGTGTGGAAACGCTGGAAAGAACTTCGAGGAGGTTGTACCCAAGAAATCAGATGTTGAACCTTATGTGCACAGAGCATTAAATTTAGCGGAGGAACACCCTCACCAGGTTAAGAACAAGATGGTGGAGGCATACCCTTACTGTTTCATGAGGGGCTATGAAAAATTTGTTTCACAGTTATACATGCCCAATGCAGATATAAGAGGACAGGAAAATGTTATAAAAGATCATGACAGGATAAGGGTGGAACACGAAAAGGTCAAGGCGGAAAAATGTAAGGAATGTAAGTTTTTTGATGTCTGTGAGGGGCCTTGGAAGGAGTATCCACAGTATTACGGTTTCGGAGAATTTGAACCTGTTAGGGGCGAAAAAATTAAATCCAAGGAGGATATAATTGGGGAATGATATTCGATGGAATTTAGGGGTAAAGATCTAGACAGTGTTTCTGAACATGGATATATTCTCAACAATTACAAGACTCACAAGTTTGACGACCAACATATACTTGTTACTACAGATCACAGCGATTGGGAGGTTTTGGATGAACAGGAGTACAAGCTTTTAAGGTTGAGAAAAGTTCATAGAGATAAAAAACTTTTTGAAAGGCTTGAGAAGAAAGGCGTAATACTTACAGAGGAAAACGTGAACGATGTGGTCAGGAAATATAGGAGAAGCAAAGAATTTCTTTTCAGAGGTCCAACCCTTCACATAATAACTCCAACGATGAGATGCAATGCTAGGTGTGTTTACTGTCATTCAAGGGCTAAACATGTTTCTGAGGAAAACGTTGATATGGACAGGGAGACAGCTAAAAAGATCGTGAACTTTATTTTAAAAGCTCCTTCCGATTCCCATATAATTGAGTTCCAGGGAGGAGATTGCCTGTTGAACTTTGATATTACAGAGTTCTTGATAGATTATGCTAGGGAAAGAGCGAATGAAGCAGGTAAAGAAATACAGTTCAGTATTGTCACTAATCTTACGATGATGAATGAAGATATAATACGATCTCTCAAGAGGAGAAATATCAGAGGGATTGCAACATCTCTGGATGGACCTAAGGAGATACACGATAAGAACCGTTTTTACGTTGGTGGTGGTGGAACTTATGACGAGACTGTTCACTGGATAAAAAGGATGAACAACGAGTTGGAAGATCACTTCAATCTGAATGCGTTATCCACTATAACAAAGCATTCTTTGGGTAAGGGCCGGGAGATAGTGGATGAGTACAGGAAACTTGGTTTCAACAGTGTATGGCTCAGACCTCTTAACAACTTGGGTTTTGCAAACGATGTATGGGATGAAATAGGATACAGTAATGAGAGGTTTTTCGAGTTCTGGAAGACCACTCTTGATTATATAATAGAGCTGAATAGGAAAGGGGAGGAATTTACCGAGCTGATGTCTGTGATATTCGCCAAGAAAGTATTCAATGTTGGTGATCCCAACATGGTTGATATAATGGCGCCCTGTGGAGCAGGTATCGGTCAGCTGCTTTACAAATACAACGGGGACATCCATACATGTGATGAGGGCAAGATAGATGAGGAGTTCAAACTAGGAAATGTATTTGAATCAGAGTATGAAGATCTTTTTGACAACGAAACCCTTGTATCTATGGTGGATATATCTTCTAGAGAGAGTTATGTATGTAACAACTGTGCATGGAAATCATTTTGCGGTGTTTGTCCCGTTACCACGTATAAACAGCAGGGATCTATAGTTTCAAAGCTGAGCATGGATGTTAAAACACAGATATACCGGAGGATTATTGAGGATATTTTCAGGAGGATAATATTTGAGGAGGATGAAAAAAAGGTTCTAAAAGGATGGACTCAAGACGATAAGGTTTTTGGCTGAGGAGACAGAAAAATGGAGATGCTATTAAACTGGTTTTTCGATGTATTTTTGCCATTTTTACCTATAGCACTGCCCGTTATTTTTCTAGGCTTGGTTATCTCTTACGAGGATTACAGGACAGGATTGATTAAAAACCAGTACATAGTCGCTCTTTTTTTAGGAGGAGTTATTTACCAGTTGTTTACCGGTTATAGATTCGGGATTGAATTTGAGGTAGTGAAGGTATTTTTGATGGGTCTTTTGATAGGGTTCGGCCTATATTTTATAGGTATATGGCCGGCTGGAGACGCCAAACTTTTTTCTGTATACCTACTTTTTTTCCCTCTTCATATGTACACCGATCAGCTGATAATGCAGTTCGCTCTTAACATATTTCTACCTGTTTTCTTTGTTTTTTCCACCATTGTTTTTGTTAAAAGCCGTTCAAAATTTAAGGGAGCTTTGAAATATTCTTTTGAACCCTATAGATTGTTTTTACTTGTGATGGTTTTGTTCGGTATTGCAGGTTGGGTTATAAGAATTCTGGAAATCCTGAACTTTAATATCAATTTTTTTGTTTCAATGTTTATACTTTTCCTTGCTTTTGAACTAGTATTTACACTTATATCGTTAAAAACAGAGATTATTTTGGTATCTTTAGTCGTTCTAAGGTTTATATTTGATTTTGAATATATATCATCTGTATCATATCTATATGAAACTTTTTATCTTATAATTTTCTTCATATTTTTTAGATTTTTCATACTTTACCTTACCTATCACTATTATTCAAGGGAGGTCAGGATAGAGGAACTTGAGGAGGGAATGAGCCCAGCGGAAGGGATAGTAAGAGAGGAAGAAGGAAACTATCACAAGGTAAGTTTTTTGAAAGTGAGCCTTATAGATTTTATGCAGGACAAGAAGAGAGAATTTATACATGATATACTCTTTCTGAAAAAAAAGGATATTGACCAACTTAAAGAACTCCGGGAGAAAGATGAGATGGATATATCATTATTGAAGATTGATAAAACTCAACACTTTGCTTTTTTGCTTCTTTTAGGTTATCTATTGACATTGATATTGGGAGGAGACGTAGTAAGTTTTTTCATGTTAATTATTTAAAAAAATCAAGGAGAATTAAAGAGACATGGAATTCGGTAGCAATTTTGAGATCTATGAAGAGGACAACTTCGCTAAGATAAGTATTAATCCTGATATTTTTTCTCTAGAAGTCATATACTCTGCTACATACACTTTTCTGGACAAGGCTTATTTCATATTTGATGGAGATCCTGAAGAAGAAGTATATGTTAAGGTGAAGCCCAAGGAAGAATTAAATTTAGAAGAGCTGGTATATAAAATACAGAACGAAATGGTGAACTATGCTGTTTACATTGTTCAGGCCTCCAGGAACCAGGGTGTGAGAAATGCTATTATTACTAGAGCACTTCAGACCAATGGAGTTAATTTTCAGAGGAATGAGGATATACAGGAGATAGATGAAGAGGAGTTGATAATAGAGGACGATGAAGGTATAGCAGAAGCTTGGTCCCCTGAAAAAGAAAGCGATATAGGAAATTTTGATGAAGAAGAAATATCTTCTTCTTGGAAACCGGAAGACGAACCTGAAGAGTCATCAGATTGTGATATAGAGATAGATCAAGAAAAATGTATTAACTGTGGAACCTGCAGGACGCTAGCTCCAGAAAGTTTTGAATTTGATAGAGATGGTAAGGTAACACCTGTGAACCAGGAAATAGATGAAAATACTAGGAAGGCAGAAAAAGCATGTCCTGTTGATGCTATAATCTTAAGGGAAGAAAGATGAGAGGAAATCTTAAGATTGAAGATAGAAGAGTAATTGTTAAAGTTCCTAAAAGTCTTTATTCTGAAGACAGCATTGATAAAACAATAGATATTTTTCAAGATAATTTTAAGATTGAAAAAAAGCAGAAAAAAGAATCTTGTTTAATAGTTATTTTTTCTGATTTCGATGTTGATTTTGAAAAGGTTGGTCTAGAATTTTTCAACTTTTTGTTGAAAAATGAGAGGAGCGAATTTAAAATCTAAGATTTCTATTTGATTCCAAGTCTATTTTTTATATAAAAATAAATGTTAATATAATATATGAGTGGTAGTAAAGGTGAGAACAAATATAAAAATTTAATTCCTCGTGCTACCAAAGTGGTATCTGGTTTTGTGGTGGGTGAGAGGGGTGGTATGTCTCGTCATAAGTTGATTTCTGTTGGTAGTTTTTTAGGTAGTGTTTCTTTGTTGAATTTGGTTCCTGATGTTGCTGCTGTTCATAGTAATAGTTTTTCTGTTGAT
>JALDAH010000078.1 GCA_022729275.1 Candidatus Nanoanaerosalina archaeon | reverse complement strand
GATAGAAAAACACGAGAAAGCCATAACTGATGAATGCCGTGTCCTGGTTTCAGAAGTGGGCGACTCCGCGATAATCATGAAAGCTTTTATATGGGGTAAAACCAGGGGAGATGCGTGGGAGGCTGCCAGAGATCTGAGAGAGTCTTTCAAGAAACGCTTCACTGTAGAAGGTGTTGATATACCTTATCCTCATAGAACCATCACTTACAAGGACGGTAGAAAAGGAGAATAAGTTATTTGAGGAATCCTAGGGCTTTGTCGATTCTTGCGGTTTCGGGACCTGTAGTGTTGTTCCCAACCATCACTGCTTTCGAGTTACCTATTATGCCCGTACCAACGTACGGAGAACCAAAATTAACTGTACCGATATCTCCTTTGACTCCAAGGACTTTTTCCGCGATTTCTAGCTCCTCTCTTTCGGCTTCCCTGTGTACCAAAAGACCTTTTTCTGTCACGAAACCCGCTGAACCAACCATTCCAGTACCTGCTAGTACACCTGTCTCGACGGGCACACCGAAAAAATCGGAAATTTCTTCTCTGAAAGCTTCCAGAACCTCTGATATTAGACATCCCTTATCGTTTACAAGCACCAAGTTTCCAATAGCAGTGTGCTTAGAATCAATAACCATGTAATTTATGTCGTTTTTTTCAAGAAGCTTTTTTTCATGATCAGACACTATGTTCGGAAGAATTATCCCTTCGGAGTTTCCGGCTGCGAAGAGACCTATAAGATCAGTATTTGATATCCTAAGTCCCTCAAAAACTTTCTCCGTTCCAAAAACTTCTGCCCTGTTGAAACCCGGAGCAACAACAGAGAATGATTCTGATACTATCCCGTGAAACCCCAGGTTTATATCTCCCTGGTAGTCTGCGAAGTACATGTGGTCATCTGCCATATATTTACCTCATGTTACTTCTCAAAAACTTTTTCATGCCTTTCCGGTTCTGGTGAGACTTTTCAAAGTTCAATAGTTTCTCAAAATCTGCCTTGTTCATCTCTTTCACTTTTTCTTTGCCTTGAGCTATAGTTCCTTCCTTGAAAACTTCTATCACTTCTTCGGATAAATCGTAGGTATCTTCTTCTTTTTCTTCTATCTCTTCCGTTTCCTCGATCTCTTCTGTCTCTTCTGTCTTATCTTCAACTTTTTCCTCGACCGGTTCCTCTGTTCTCTTCTCAAGATCTGCTTCTGCAAGACCTACCAATAAATAGTCTTCTTCCTCGAGAAACTGGACATCTAGTATTTTTGGTGGTTTTCCGCCTTTCTCCCATATTTTTTCGTTGAGACCGTTGGTTATCCTTACATCAGAAACCCCTGTTCTCCTCTCAACCTCTTTTTTAAGTATCCTGACGGCTTTACCCGCTCTTTTCTTCCTTGGAGATGCTTTTGCTTTAGATATATTTATCCTAACGTTTTCCATGATAAATCACCTATACTACTCGTCGGTGTCTCCACTCCTCCAGTGCCTGCTTCTGATACCCTTAACGTTGCGGGTCATAGCTCTCTTAAGACCGTATTTCTTAATATCGATCCATCTTGGAGCGGATCTTGCTCTGTTGTTTGCGGCTATAAGCCTTTT
>JALDAH010000009.1 GCA_022729275.1 Candidatus Nanoanaerosalina archaeon | reverse complement strand
TCCAAGCTTTTACCCGTCAATACGTCAATCAGTTGGAAAGTTGCTAAAGAGGATGGAAGCTTCCAGGCCACAGGTGAAACAACGGAATACATAGAAAATGAGAGTGAAAGTTTCGAGGTTAAAACAGCTTATATTCAGGATATAGAGCTAGATGAAAAGATACTGGATTATGTTTACGCTGTAGATTTTGGTCTTGAGAGCGGAAGTACAGGTTTCGATACTGAGGAGAGTGGAGATGTTTTTTACTGCGATGATTTTGATTTTGACGATGAGGAGTGCGATAGTGACTGGAGTTCCAGTAGTAGTGGTGCAGATGCTATAGCTGTGGGTGAAGAACTAGAGGATGTTGAGTGTTTTGACGATGATGACTGTGGAGATGACGAGATATGTGATGATGGAGAGTGTGTTTTGGTGGATGAGTTACTTGATGAAGAGGAGTTACTGGAAGAAGAAGAGGAAGAAGAAGAGGAAGAAGTGGAGAAAGAGGAAGCGGAAGATCCACATGAGGAATTTGAGTTACTTATTGATGAAAATGAAAGTGAAACTTTCAATTTCAGGGAATCCTCTATAAGACATATCACTATAAACACTTTAGATGTTGTTTCTGGCACTGTAAGATCAATTAGTTCAATGGAACTACCTGAAGGAGTTGAACAGGAACCGATTAGAAAGGTTTACGAATATATTAGTTACGAAAAGATAGATCTGTTAGAGGATGGTATCGAGAACGTCACCTTCGAATTTACAGTGAACAAGGACTGGTTTGAAGAAGAGAACGTGAACAATGAAACGGTCAGTTTGGAAAAATATATGAATGGAAACTGGACAGAACTCGAGACCGAATATTTGGAAACCGATGACGATGAAATTGTTTACAGGGCTTTTTCGGACAGTCTTTCACATTATGCAATAACAGCTGATGATGCAATCCCAGAAATCTTTGTAAAAAACATAGAATTAGAAGAAACCAACGTATCTGTTGGACAGGTATTTAACATATCGATTACTGTTGAAAACAAGGGGGATGAAGAGGGCTTTTTTGAACTAGAAGTTCTATCCGAGAATCTATCTATACAAAAAGAAGTTTTACTAGATGCCAACTCTTCGGAGACCTTCAACTTCAACCATTCTTATGAGGAGACCGGTGAAAAAGTTATAATGGCTGGAGAGGAATCATTGATGGTTTCGGTGACAGATACTGTTGAAGAAGGATGGCCCTGGTGGTTTATACCACTCATCGTAATGGGGGTCCTACTTGTATCCCTAACTATTTTCATATTCACATCTGATGTAGTTATCAGTAACAAGATAGAGAAGATGGTGGAGACCATTCAGGCGAAGAATAAAAAAGAAGAGGAAGATCCGTTAAAGAAGACAGCTAAGGAAGTTGAGAGAACATTTGTCAAGATAGATCAAAAGGAAGGTAAGAAAAACATAACGGTCTCTTTCAAGGAAAGAAACGATGAATGATCATTCACCTTTTTCATATTTCTCTTTCAACCTTTCGATCTTGTCTCTTTCATACCTCCCTCCGGCTTCAGGTAAGATAAACTTCTTCTTAATCCATCCTTCTTCCATGTCCTCAACCACTTTTCCAAAAAGAGTTTTTATCTCTGTTCCAGCCATATAATTAGCTGAGAAAAGTATTTTCGCCTCTATTCTTTCTGGGTATGGTACTCCTTTAGCTCTATGAGCTCTTATAGCGTCAGAAATCTTTGTTATGTCCTTCCCTTTGACCCCCATCTCTCTCAATATAGATGATGATTTTCTTGCAGCTGCAACATGGTGTCTGTCTCCTTTATAACCGAATCTTGGATGAATGATGAACTGTAACCAGGCAGCGGCTTTAACGCAGTTTTTATCAGCTTCAGGGTAGTAATCAATTAGATAATCCACTTTTTCAAGAAGTTTTTCGACTTTCTTTCTCACAAATGTCCTTGGATACTTCTCTTCCGCAATCTCTATAATCCTTTCAAGAAATTTTTCTTCCATAAAAAATAATTTATGTTCTTTTATTAAACAGTTTTACGAAAAATTTCCTAAAAACTTTCATCTGTTCTTTTCCTTAATCTTCCTAACTCTTTCAATATACTCTTCCTCCGATATTTCTCCACTAGCAAACTTTCTATCAAGGCTTCTCATTTTAGGATTATGTTCTCCATAATTTCCATCCATGTCAACCGGTTCATCTTCTTCATAAATGTCATTTATTTTTCCATTGAAACCATTGGATTCTCCATAGTAGCTCACCAAAATATTTTTTCCAGATGAGAGCTTTACCTTTATCTTGTACAACAGATAAAATAAAAACGCCAGCAGAATAATGATTCTCAAAATAGTTATCCCCATATATCCCATCTCTATTCCAAGTATATCGAAAACATCCTCTAGAAAAATTATTATCATCAGTATAAGAATGAAATAAAGGATACGGTTGAGTATAACTTTCTTATCTTTGAGGTTTTTTTGTCGCAAATCTATCTCCTGAAATTTATTTGACGGTAGAACAGTTTAAATTTTTGGATAGTTCTGTTTTAAAAAATTGTAAAAAAATAATTTTCTGTGTTATTGAGAATTCTTAGAAACCATAGTTTTCTTAATCATATATTGACAAGTTAACACAGGGTATGGAACCTTTTTTAATCCTTTTAAACTAATAATAATCACTTAGATATCTCAAATCTTAAATCATAATTTATCTTGTAACTTATATCGATTTTTATGGGATTTCCCGTTTTTTTTATGTTGTGGAAAAGGATTTCTTTAAATTATTGAAAAAATTATTTATAATTCAGATTGAAATGGTTTGCCCTAAAATAAGAGAAAGTGTAGTGTTATGATTTACGGAAATGAGAAACTTTTGATCTATACAGATGGTGCTTCAAGAGGAAATCCAGGACATTCAGCATATGGATTTATTTTAATATTTGAAAACGGAGAGGTTGTACATGAAGAAAGCGGATATATAGGTAAAACCACAAACAACAGAGCTGAATACAGAGCCGTTATAAATGCGCTTGAAAAAGCAAAGGATTTTCATGATGGTAGAGTAAAGGTATTCTCTGACAGTAAGCTATTGGTGCAACAGATGAAAGGTTTCTGGAGTGTAAAGAATCCAAGGATAAGGAAGCTTCATGGATTGGCCAAAAAGAGGACAAGACAGTTCGAAAAAGTTTGGTTTGAACATGTTCCCAGAGAGAACAGTTATGTTTCTAGAGCTGACGAACTCTGCAACGAGAAACTAGATGAAAAAAATTTTTGAGTTAAAAATGGAGGAGAAAGAGGAAGAAATTTTTGATCTGCTCGTAGAAAAGTATCCAGGAATTGTTACCGACAGATTCGAAGCTGAGGACATCGCATTTGAGATCAACAAGTTATTCAATGAGAACAAATGTGAAGAAAGAGGTCTGGAAGCGGAGATAATATTTCTTTTAAACGAGAAGGGGAAATCAGTACTTGATTCAAAGAATGGAAGAGAGTTTCTTGACAGTTTACTGGAGCTTTGTTGAGATAGTCAAAACTGTAGTTCTGTTTTAATTTTTACATTTCAAGGTTTATAGTGGTCGAGAGTGTATTGATGAATTTCGTCGTAGACTTTGTTAAATGACATGTAGTTTACGGCTTCTTCAGGTCCTCTGAATTTTTTAAATTCGCTAAATCCTCTGCTTATAACCCTGTTAAATTCCATATTTATTTCTTCTTCAAGGTTAGAAAGGTATTCTTTTACCATGTTTTTTGCTTCCTCGTCAGAAGGGTTTTCAACCACACCGTATTCAAGTAGTGTATTTATTGCTCCAAAAGATTTTTTGATATCTTCGGATTCAATTTTTTGAGCGTACTCTAACTCTTTCTCAGAGTTTAAGTACTGAATTTCATCCGTTTCTGAGGTACATCCTGTTAGTATAGAAACAGTCAAACCAGCTCCTATAAATGCTCCTGCTGTATATCTGATTGTTTTGTATATAATTCCGTCATCCTCTAACAGTTTTTTAATTACCATATAATAATAAATTATTTTTAGTAATTATAAATTTTTTGTAAAATGTCACAGCTAATTTTTATTTTATATGATTTTTTTATTGTTTAGAGAGATATTGATATTCTTGTTACCATAAAAACGATAAGTCAAGGTCTAGAGAGAACTTACTAATATAGCTTCGTTAATTGAAAAAAATCTGAAAAAATGGTTCTGAAAGATTCTTATCATCTTATCTTTCAAATATTCTACCCCAAAGTCCTTTTTTATTTTCTCCAGGTTCATAGTTCATTCTTTCGTGGTAAGGCATCTTCGCTATTTTCATAATTTCATCCATCTGTTCAACCATCTCACCTTGAATTCTGTGACGTGTGAATTCTTCCTCATCAAGAATCGATTTAGCATAGATTTCAAAGTCATTGTCAAGATGTCTAGGATTTTCTACTGTTTTTTCTTCACCGCAATATGTCTCGATTATTCGACTACCAAATCGAGCATCTTCTTTATTTCTGAAATCTCTATTTTTGGCTGTCTCTATTATCCCTCTTGATTCTAAATCCTGTAAACGCGGTATGCCCAACACTTCTTCAGGATCACGAACATCACTATAATCTATCAGTTCAAAATAACTTTTAGATGATTCATCATAGATTTCATATACCTTATTGATAATTTCAGGATCAAATGGATCAGGATGATATTCGCCTATTACATTAAGTTTATCTAGTTCATTAATATCCAATTCAGTACATTTATTGTAAACATCTATAATGTATTTACCTCTTTCATCTACCAAATTGACTTTTCTATCATTTATCTCGAATCTGTAATTGTATTCAAGAGAATCCACATTATCAAAACCTTCCATCTCAAGTCTTGTTGTAAATATATTCTGATTTATATCTTTCAGGTTTTCATCAAGTTTAATTAACTTTCTTAAAGTACTATCCATCATTTCAACGTTATTAGAAGAATTTTTCAGGGATTTTTTAATCTGTTCGTAATTTTTCTTCACTCTAAAGGACTCATCAAGTATTCTTTCTAGGTACCTTTCTACTTCTTTATCGGACATAGATTAAACCTGTTACTATTAATATATAATAAAAGATTTAAAGGTTGTGGTTGAATTTAATGATTTTTGATCAGGAACAAAAATATTGGAACAATAAAGTAGAACGCCTGGTGAAAGATTAGATATTTAATGTAAACAAAATGTGGTCTTTAAAACTGAGGAATTAAAAAAATTGTACTTCATCGATGATTCTAACAGAATTTAAAATCCCCCGGATTGAAGATAAAGTCATGTGGGGTCCAGAAAAGTAATGTTATTAACGGAACTTCTATAGAGCGAATAATTTACTTCATTCGTACATGTTTTCTACCTGGTAACCTTTGTCCTCTAGGTTTTCAGGTATGCTTCCTTCGCCAACTAGATGAAGTGATCCTACAGATATGAAATATGTTTTTTCTTCCTCGGAATCGAGGAATCCCTCTATCTCGGCTGCCATCTGCTCATTCCTTTCATCGAGTATGGCCTCTTCGAAACCATCCAGTGATCCATTGGTACTTACATTTTGTGTAATATTTCTGTATCTGGCTATACCTTCAATATTTCCTTCTTTCCAGTCCGAAGCCATCTGATCCAAAACTTCCTTATTCTCATCGACTGTCTCAATGGTGTGTTCAAGATAAATCTCCTGAGATTCGTCCGAAAGTTCGTAGAAAGGTTGCATCTGATCTTCCATGTCTTCGATACCTACTATTTCAATGTCCTCGTCACTGACCTTTTCCATTAGCTTTATTTCGACTCCGAGCTCTGGACTGTAACCTGCTCTCTCTATAATGTATATTTGGACCAGGCTAGCGAGGTACCAGGGCTTGAAATGCTTCAGTGTTGTACGGTCCAGTAATGGGTCGTCGATAATCTCGACCGTCTTGTTGAATGTTTCCTGTGATATAATATCCGTGACTTGATTTCTTTCTTCCAGCATAACCTCCTCCATCATCTCAAACTCAGAAACTTCTGTTAAATCCAATTCTAGTCCGAGAACGTCTGAATCATGCAGTGTGTGGTTCACCTTTCCGTGAAATGGATACATGTCCTCTGTACCGAAATGCAAGGAGCCAAAAAGGTATACTTCGTTTTCTCCTCCATGTACTTCGTAAAAAATGCCTTTAGAACCATCTTCAAAATCTATCTCTTTCTCTTCATCATCTTTATCCTGAACATCTTTTTCAGGGCTGTAGGAAAACGTTTCTTTAAATACTTCAATCTCTTCGGTCTTCCCTGCCTCAATAAATAAAGTGTATTCTCCTGAGACAGGTTCATTCATTCTTGGATTCACAGTTGTACCGTCAGGACTCATTTCATCTGATGATATGGTAGCGGTTCCTACTCTTTCGTCTTCAGGGTCAAAAACATCAATATTATAGTATTCTTCAGGTCCTTCAATTCTTACCTCTACATCAACCATGAGTTTATCTTCTGATGTAATTTCTTCCGTCACTTCATAACTAACGTCTAAATCTTCCGGAGAAATATCGGGTTCAGAAACGTTTCCTATACAACCAGTAACCAAAACTAATACAGGTAAGAGTACGACAACCAAAACCAGTTTCATAAAATTATCCATCATTTTACCTATACTCAAATAAAAGGTCTTTGTGATTTAAATGTTTTTATGAAGAACGCCAGGATTTTTTATACCTGTATGAGTCTTAAATCTATCAAATACCATGAAAAAAGTTTTACACAAACTGGTTTAAACCTTTTAGACATTTTCAACCTAATTAGAATTTTTTTCTAATTTTTGAATCAACCTAACAAGTAAGGTACCAACCATACTACAAAATTACTCGTACTAAATGCTAGAACCGGGAAAACCAAACTCCCTGTATATAATCTCAACCAGGAATACATTGTCTTACCTATAAAAGGAATTAGAGAACTCATGATTCTGAACTGTAAACTAGTATTATACACAAGTCCAAATCTTATAGCATGGCTAAATGCAGTAACTATTATTGCTAGAACAATTAGTTGGTTCCATTCAAACTCTTGATCGGTCTTTCTACCTCCTAAAGCAATTATTATCAAAGAAAGTAGAAGTCCTGAAAACAGTAGTTCTTGTGCCAATGGAGGCATGGTAATCTGAAATATTAATGTCTCTGCAGCTACTGAATCAAACGGTGGCCCACCGGTAGCTGGTCCTCCATTCACTAAAGCTGCTAAAATACCTTTGAAAATGATAATTCCTAATGTTGCCTTGACAGCAGGAATTATAGTGCCTGTACGATGTTCTAATGTTAGTCCAATATCTTTTGGTTTTAAGGGACCTAGTCGAATAAAAATTAAAACCCATGCTATTATCAAAAGATGACCTATCCAGTTAAATTTTAACCCTATATGAAAATCTAAAAACAAAGGAAACATATTAACTATTCGAGCAACTAAATAAACTCCTAGAAACAAAAAAGCATAATGTGGACGTTTTTCCGGCTTAAATAAAATTAGAGCTACTATTATAACCAAAAAAACTACGATTATCTGTATAACTAATGATGAAAACATAGTAATTTCTTATTATCGTTTATTTTTTGTATAGTATATATTTATTATAAAAATACATGTATTCTCCTAAAAATAATTATGACCTAACAGGTTAACAGAAAGGAGAACGCCTGAAACAATCTTAGATATTAAATGTAAACAAGTACAGGCGAAATAATATATTATTATATTTCATAAAATACTTTAATAAAATTTTATAACTACTTATTATGAGATGTATTAAAATATTTTTTCTTTTTCTGTTATTTATAATATTCCTTACTGGTCTAACAGCGGCCTACCAACCTGCTTCAAGAGATTACTTTACAGTTTGTGAGTATAGTGAAATTGATGATATAGATAAGTATGAGCTAAGATGTTATTACTTGGAGGAAGATGAACAAGGAATAAAGGAAAGAGAATATCAGAGTATAGATTTTCTTTCACTTGATAGTGTTTTTGAGGAGAACGGTTATTATAGGTTTAAAGGAGAAGTTGAAAGTAGTTTTTTTAATTTAAAAATTATATTGGAAGGATTAGAGGAAGGTGTTTTTGAGCCTGTTGAAAAAGAAGGTGGGCTTGAAGAGGTTTTAAAAAATGAATTTAAGGATGAATGGCGAGAATCAAGACGGATGAAAGTACTCAATATAGGAATTGAGTTGTTTCTAGTTTTATTGGTGGTGTTTCCTCCTTTGATATTTATTTTATATAAATTTTATTTCTCAAATGGAAAAATCCCGGATTATATGTATTTGATAATGACTGCATGGGTTTTAATTATTGTGTTCACATCGTCACAGATTTACTTAAATCGTTTTGGTACAGGAAGTATCTGGATTTCTGAAAAGGTTTTTCAGGTAATGAGGTTTATTGGAAATTACACATCTTATATTTTGCCGACTTAATTTTTTGATATAGTATTGATACTCTTTAGATCTGTAACAAAAAGAAAAAAATTAATTAATTGATATACCTGAGAATGTGTTTTTCATTAGTATATACGCCTGGAGCAGGATTTGAACCTGCGAGGGCGATAAGCCCACCGGTTCTCAAGACCGGCGCGTTGGACCAGACTTCGCTATCCAGGCAAAAGTCTGTAATAAAAAACCTCCAATACATCCTTGTCATACAAATTTTAAAAACTATCACGGTCGACGAATCCGTTAAAAACGGTTTTAGATAAAAAAATGGTTTTTTGAAATAAAAACAACGAAAGAAAACCTGTAATCTTTCTCTAAAAAAATTCATTTATAAATAATTTGTAAATGACTTTTTTTCATGGATCTGAAAGAAATTATTGTTACAGGTTATTCAGTACTCATTGTCGCAATTGTTTTGAACCTGTTAACAAGTTTTTTTGGTATGATTACCTGGTACTTGTTTGTGGAACAGATAGGTTCTGAAGGCTTAAGAAACGCTTTTATTAATAATTCTATTGTATCAATAGGTTTCTTGTTTTTTGTTTATCCTCTTTTACTAGGGTTAACTGCAAAAACCGTAATTAAAAAATTTGGTTGAGATATATAGTCTACCATTTCTTGGGATAAAAATCCTTGTCCATGAAAACCCTTTTTAGTTCGACAGCAGTATCTTTCTTATCAACCATCTTTTCAGAAGTCATCAAGGAATTACCAACAGCTACTAACTCTCCCTTTAATGTAAGCAGAGCTACAAGTTCCCCAGGATTTATATCTTTCTGTAGTTTTGAGATCCCCATTGATCCGAGTGCTGCTCCGTGACAAACCGGGGCCACTGACGTGTCCTTCAAAAGAACTTTCTTCAGATGCTTCACACCAGCTTCCACTGGCAATATAATACGGTTCAAATCATTTTCTTTTCTATCTGAATACAACCGGAATTGTTTCTCGACCTCCTCAATTTTGAAGCAGTCTTCCTCTCCGAACAATCCTACCTTTGTACGCCGGAGTTGTTCTAGCTGTCCCTCTGCACCTATTTTTTCACCGAACTGTCTGCAGAAAACCCTTATATAGAAACCCTTTTCACATTCTATAACAAATTTGATCTTCCTTCCAGAAACATCCAGTATGTCAATTCCATAGACTTCCCTCTCCCTTTCCTCCCTCTTAACAGCAGATATCTCGGGAGGTATCTGTTTGATGGTTCCGAGGAAGGTTTCCGCAACTTCATCGATTTCTTTCTTTGAGAACTCTTTCGATAACTTCATAGTCCCAACATATTCCTTTCCAGCGTTTTTAAGAGCCTGTAAAACTTTTGTTGCATTGTCAAGACCTACAGGTAAAACACCTGTAACATCAGGATCTAATGTACCTGAATGACCAGCTTTTGATCTTTTCAAACTTTTCTTTATGTTGACGGAGAGCTTATGGCTCTTTATACCGGCAGGTTTATCTATAAGAACAAGTCCGTTGGAAAGCTTTTCCTCCACATTTCTCTGTTCCGGTCTCTCACCGTAACTCCAGTCCGTCTCAGCTTCTTCTCTAACAAGCCATCCTTTTGAAAAGTTTTCCTCTGCTGGAAGCATCTCGTATAGACGATAGTGTGCAAAAGTTAAAAAGAAATCGATAAAGCTCTTTACTGGTTCAGTGGATTCCCAACATCTTTCTGAAAATTATTGTGAAAGGAAGCTGGAACAATATAAATGTACCCAACCATTCAAAAGTGTTTCCAATAAGAGGAAGGCTAAAAGGAAGAGGTATAAACCTGTATGAAAACATTAACCTTATGGAGTTTTCTGAATCGAACTCTTTGACTATCCACTCATTTCCCTCATGTTGTATGAAATCACCTAACTGTTTTTCCTCTCCCTCAAAGAAAATTGTGTAATCTTCTTCTTCCTGTATAATGGATACTTCTCCTATGGAACCCTCGAAACCCTTCACTTCCAATTGACCAACAAACTCTCCGTTGTCAACCTCTTCAAGTTCCACAACAGGGGAAAAACTAGTTAATACCCATGGAACAATAACGAAAAACACTAGCATAGAAGCTATCATAGGTTTGAAGGAAGTTTTCATGAATTCCTTCTGCATGGAAAAAGATTCCTTCATGTACATGTTTGCTTTCTCCATATCATCGTCTTCCTGAGCTTTCTTTACTTTTTCCTGAAGCTCCTTCTGTTTCTTTCTGATCCTGTTGTATTCATCCCTGTCTACAAGTAGCAAGTAGAAAGAAGAGATTATAAGAGCGACGATGGCTGCAACAAGCACCACTGAAAGTATTGAAGCTGTTCTGGGGCCGAAAAAGTTGAAGAATATACCGAAAATTTTATCGTAAACAGGGAAAATAGGTTCTAAAAGATCAACAAAAAAACCTAGTGGTCCGTGATGCATAATTTGAAGCCTCTGTCAACAATTGTCCAGACAGTTTTAAATAATGTGTTTTTTACATTTCAATGTTTAAATCTCAGAAGTTACCCATAAGGTTTCTGAGTGCTGGATGCATGTCCTCCATGTGTTTCTTTACGATTTCTTCGTAGAACTGGAAGGAAATGAAAACCGCTAATAATATACCGGTACCAGTTCCGAAAGCATTGGTGAAATCAGCTAGAGCTGCAAGGAAACCAATGAAAGCTCCTCCCAGTACAGCTAATGCCGGGATATATCTGTTCAATATTTTTACGATTACTCTCTTGTCCTTCCTGAATCCAGGAACTTTCATACCTATATTCATTATCTGGTCCGCGACACTTGAAGGATCTTGACTTGAAGTCCTCATCCAAAACACTGAGAAAACGGCTGCTGCAACAACATAAAAACCTGTGTATGAGAAAACCTGTATGATTTCAGGGACTGATAGTTGTAAGGTACCGGTTGTGATAGAGTTCCAGATAGCTTGTGGGAGATTTGTAGGAGCTGAAAAATAGTATATTAACGAGTTAGGAAGTGCTCCTGTTTCAGCTGTGAACTGTCCGAAAATGTAGAAAGGGTTATCCATGAATGGTAAATTGAACGAAAGCTCGATTCCCCTGTTCGTAAGAACTGAAACCCAAAGCCTAATGTTTGAAACTATTGCGGAGACAAAAATCACAGGCATAACACTCGTGTAAAGGAATTTGAGAGGCCATTTTCTGCCGAAACCTCTGACGTTTCCGAAGGTCAATGGGATTTCAACACGCATGTTACTGGCAAAAGCAGCAATCATGAAAACTATCAAAGTAAATATCAAACCAGATACTGCGGTTGCAGTAAATGTACCTGTCATAAATTGTAGTAAAGCACCAGCAGGTTGTTCTCCCACCATGAACCAGATTTCTCCGGCTCCTGTCAATGGTGAAAGAAGTCTGACAACTATTGTTTTAGAGACACCTGCAAGGATGAAAAGAGATACACCAGAGTGGAACCCCCATTTGGAAACTACTTCATCCATCAGAACAATCAGCCAAGCACCTATAGTTAATTGAGCTACAACAAGAGCGAAAAAACCTTCTATCGGCTGAATAGCTCCCATAAATACAAACGCGAACGCCTGGACAAAACCAAACGTGTATGCAAGGATCTTCTGAGTGTACTGAAACTTCTGTTTACCTATTGAACTATTAAGGTCCCATGGAATTATCTCCGAACCAACCAGTAACTGCAGTATAATTGAAGCCGTTACAATAGGACCGATACCTAGAGTGACCAGAGTACCTATCTCGGAACCCATAATGGTCTGGAGAGCTTGGAACTGATCCATCTGTTCCGGTATTCCACCGACAACATATGTCTCGCTCATCACAAAATAAAGCAAAAGAATCAAACCTGTCCATATAAGCCTTTTCTTGAACTTAACGTTCTTCTCCGGCTTCCTGACTGAAGGAAGGTATTTTCCTAAAGTAAGTATAAACGACATTTTTGTTAAAACCTAACCATCAACTTTGATAGCCTTGTTTCCACTTTTTTCTATTTTTTCTTTGGCTGCATCAGAGAAACTTTCAGCCTTGATATCTATATCCTCGAAGAGTTTACCGCTTCCAAGAATCTTGTCAAAACCTGCCTTTTTGGCAAAGAAAACGTATTTTCCTTTCTTCTCTTCGGCAAATCCTTTCTCAACAAAAACCTGTATTCTCTGATCTATATCCTTTAGGTTGATACTGTTCACATCTTTCTGAAGCTTTTTAGGTCTGTTGAAACCGCTTTCTCCAAGAACTTTATCCTTCAAACCTGAAAACTTCTTGTGTTTGGCTTTCTTTCCTCTACCAGCATTACCTCTACCACCACGGTTTCCGGCTCCTCTGTTCTTTTTCGAAGAACCGTGTCCGTGTGTACCACTACCTCTTTTTTTATTACCCATTTATTACACCTACATCCTCTTCACGATTTTTTCTACCTTGTGGTCCTCCCTAAGACCAAGAGAACCTGACTGTTTAAACTGTCTCTTTGTGTCTTTGAAACCTTTTTTGGGAGAGTTCATATTAAATGCGTTTACGAAACCCTCTTCAATAGCCTCAGAAATACATATCTCTCCTTCATCAATTTTATCAACTAGATCTTCAAACGATTCCTCTCCGAAAGACTCATAAACTGATTCAATGTCTATCCTATCCTCTAGGAACTCCTCAAGAAACTCCTGAGATACCTTTCCATAGGTAACAATATCCTTGGTCTTATTTAACATGCCTTCAAAAGTCTCTGTCTCCGGCAGAAATACAAGAGAATTCCTTTGATTCAGACCTATATGTTTGAGAGTGTTCTCTATTTTTCTGTTCCTGTCAGGCAAACCTCTTATTCTTATCGCTGCATACATCTATACCACTCCCACTACAAGACCTGTGTCCTCCTTTATCTCAGAGGTCACCTTCATGTTGTTCATGTTTTTGAAGGCTCTGAAAGTAGCTTTTATTATATTTTCTCTTGTTCTTGTACTTCCTCTTGATTTCACCCAGAGATCTTCGATACCTCCAAGGCTCAATAGTTTTTTAACGTCGGTTGAAGCAGCCAGACCTGTACCTTTAGGAGCAGGCATTATTTCTACCTCTACGGAACCTGATTTACCCTTTGACTTGAAGGGGATAGTTGTAGGTTCTGTTCCTCTGTCCTCCCAGGAACCGTTTCCTCTTCTGAGCTCCATTATATTAAGTTTTGAGGCCTGCTTAGCTTTCTGTATAGCGTTTCTAGTATCTCTTGCATATCCCTCTCCAAGACCCACGATCCCGTTGCCATTTCCTGTGACAACCATCGCTTTGGTCTTGAATCTTCTACCTGACTTGTGCATCCTGACCGTTCTCTTTGAAACTATCCTTCTCTTACCTCCGCCCTTACCGGGTGTTCCACCTATAAGTATAACATCGTCCTCAAGGTTAGGTACTAACTTGTCAACGATCTCAGGTTCCCTTAGGGCAAGCCTGTGGTTTAAAGCATCGTGTATATTATCTATTTCGCCCTTTTTTACCATTCTTCCAAGCTTGGTTTTAGGCTTCCAGGGTTTTGAATCTTCTCTATTCATTTTAATCACTTAAAATACTTTTTTTGATTTTCTCGAAGTTTGATACAATACCGTTTTCCTTAAACTCTTCAATGTGCTGACCTTTGATTCTCTCCTCTGAGGGATATGCCGAGCTATCAGCATTTAGATCGACACCTGAATCCGATATACCTTTTATAGCGGCGTAAACTCTGGTACCATGATTTTTTATCTGGAGACCAAGATCCACAACAGCTTCATCGAAATCTTCATCAAGAGCTCTTTTACCTGCAAGAAGACCTGTAAGATAAGCGGCAGATATGTTGCCAGTGTGGTGTTCCCAGCCCAGATCATTAAGTTCTTCGGACTTGGCGGAGCAAATTATCTCATCTCCCTCTGTCTCATAATCAATAAACTGAACTAACATATGCTTGTTGCTTTTTCTAACAACAGCTCTTAATTTACCTGATTTGACAAGTTCAATCCTTTTCTTATAATCTGTCTTCTGTTCTCTTCTCCTTCTATGAGCAACTTTGTATCCTGGTCCGTCAGCCATTTCAATCACCTTTCAAGTTCTTATTTATATAAAGATTCATGTGTTTCCTGTTCCTGAAAAATCCTCCCTTGGCCTTCCTGTAGAGCTTCCTGTAATCACTTCTTGAAATCTCGCCTGAATCTCTTTTATCCTTTAAATCCTTTCTTAAAGCCCTGATCTTTTCTTTCCACTGGTCCTTTGATTTCTTACGTGCGCCTTTACTACCTTTTCTTTTTCCATGTCCTTTTTTCCTTCCTTTACTCTTCTGTGATTCGTTTTTACGGGCTCTTCCCCTGCTGGTACCTTTTTTATTTTTCTTTTTGATAACGCCAGATTCGACAAGATTTCTAATATCCTGTTTTGTTATAGCTTCTGAGACATCTTCAACCCTTTCAGGGTCTATCCATACACGGCTCTTTCCAACGTCCAATACTTCAGCCGCCATTCTTCTCTGTGATCTTAAATTCATTTTAATTAACCCTCTTCAATTATTTCTAAACTTCAATTCTTTTCCTTCGTCGAGTACCATGTACTTGTTGAAAACTGTATCGCATGCCGGACAAATCTTGCCTTCACCTATATCCACTTCCTTTGTCTCATCTCCAAACGTTCCACAGTTTGGACATTTTCCCTCCATAGGCCTGAAAAAAGAAGTTCCTACCATAAAAATCACTTCTCTTCAGGTTCCTCTTCAGGGGAATCATCTTTTTCTATAGTTTTAGCATTGAAAACATGTAATCCTTTCTCATGAGCCTCTTCAAGTATAACCTCTTTTTTCCTGTTACCAACATCCGAAGCAATCCTGACTCCGTCTTCTTCTGGTTCAAGTTCCTCCAGATCAGCCGGTCTATGGACAAGATTATCTGTAAGACCTGATGGATGAAGTCCTCTTACCTTCTTAGGTGAACCATAACCAGGATTAGGAGAATCCTTTGCATATTTTCTCTTCAACCTGACATTGCTGTGTCTTCCCTTTGCTCTTCTCCATGAAGTTGGTACTCTCCCATGCTTGTGTGAGTTCTGTCTCTCGAACTTTTTCTTTTTCCTGAGCTTAATAAGTCGTTTTTTATCATTATTTTGCTCTGCACTCATGCTTGTTCACCTCCTTTGGTTAAGTATATACCATCCTGGAAGACTCTTGGATCTCTTTTTCCTTTCTTGCATCCCTGCTCTATCATAGCAGCGGTCTGCGAAACTTTTTCCTTGTCATTTCCTGTAACAGTGACCTCGTCATCGTCAACAGATACCGATACACCTTCCATTATTTTTATATTTCTCGGGGCTCTTTCACCTATAAAGTTCTGGATTATGACCTTGTTACCGGAAACCTTAACGTTCATCGGGAAGTGGGCATAAACAGTCTGAAGCTTGTAAGTATATCCTTCCTGAAGACCCTTTATCATGTTTTTTATATGTGATCTGTAAGTTCCAATCATAGCCTTTGACTTCCTGTCATCACCATTAGTTTTCAAAATAATACTTTCATGGGTTATATCTATGTCAACAAGGGGAGAGTTGAACATTTTCTTCAATGAATCTCCATCACCGCTGATCTCAAGATCCATCCCTTCCATCTCGACTTTGAATCCTTCAGGTATCTCTATAGTCTCTTCCATATTTCACACCTCAGTAAACATATCCCAGTAGTTTTCCACCAAATCCTTCTTCCATGGCCTCTTTGTGAGACATCACACCCTTTGGAGTAGTCACTATCAGATCTCCAAATCCTCTGGCGGGCAAAAATCTCTTCTCGTATTTCTGGAAATCGTTCTTGGATACCGAAAATCTTGGTTTGATAACACTGGCCTTGTTCATCATATTACCTATCTCGACCTTGAACTTTCCTCCTCTGCTATCCTCAACATGTTCAAAAAGACCTATGTAGCCCTTCTGTTGTAGGACAATTAAAACGTTTTTCACTATCTCTGAAGCAGGTTTGATAACTACTTCTTTTTTACCTACCTCTCTTGCATTGTCTATCGCTGCGAAAGTATCAGCCAAAATATCTTGTCTCATTTATTATCCACTCCTTATTAGTATCAACTCAATTTTTTAAATCCTAGTTTGTCCGCAATTTCACGGAAGCACTGTCTACAGTAATAAAGATCGTATTTTCTAATTATTCCCCTTCCTCGTCTACCACATCTCCTGCATTTTCTCTTGGATTTACCGAAATCCCTGTCTTTGGGTTTATTGTTCTTCTTGAATCTTTTTACCTTGTTCTTGTTATTCTCTATCTGGTTTAAAACTCCTTCATAACTCATAATCAAACACCTTTGACCTCCACATCAAACTCGTCCTGAACAAACTCTGCCGCCTCTTCAGGAGTTATTTTGTGGTTCTTCCCAATATCTCTTTTGTCTTCCTGTCTTCTCTTTACCCTAAAACCCGGTCTTTCAAGGGTTACAGCTACATCAAAACCCTGCATACCTATCTCCGGATCGTAATCAACACCCGGAATATTTATGTACTCCTCGACGCTGAACGAGAAATTTCCTGTTGAGTCAAAACTCTCGATTGATAGGTCGTAGTCCATACCATCAAAAAACTGTGGAAGTATTTTTTTAGCTTCTTCTCCTCTTAATGTGGTCTTGGCTCCAATTTCAAGACCTTCTCTGAGACCAAAACCTTTGGCACTGTCTTTTGACTTTGTTCTTATAGCATCTGAACCTGTTAATCTTTCAAGAAGAGTTACAGCTTTTTCCACATCTGTGCCAACTTCTCCAATACCTATATTCAGGGTTACTTTTTCAATTCTGATCTCTCTCATTGGATTAGTCATATTTCCACCTCAGGTTTGTTCTCTCCCACCATGAAAACATATTTTTCTACCGTTTCGAATTCGGTTCCATCATCTTTTTCTAGTAAAACCTTGTTGTCCTGTGAACCCGGTAGTTCTATTTTTTCCTTCAGGGTTGCTAGTTCTCCAATATGAGAACCGCCAGTGATAAATGCCAAGTTGCCCTGCTCAAAACCTATATCACCGATTATCTCATCTTTCCCAAGATCAACTATAACTGATGAACCGGTGGAAAAACCGTCATCATCAGGTAAAAAGTTCTCACCGGCATCAAGGTTTAATTGAACTTTACCTTGTTTAAGAGTTGTCTTGTCCCTGACATGGTATATTCTTTTATCCACATCATCTACCTCCTTAAAAACAAGACCGTTCTTGTCAACAAGAACCCTGTAGTTTTTATCAACCTTATCGATAACGATACTGTCCATAAAACCGATCACATAGCCGGGATTATCCACAAACTTTCCGTTTACCTTAACATTTTTTTCCTCTAGTATTTTTTTGACCTCAGTAGCGTTCTCAGCATAACCCAATACCTCCCTGAGCAAAATAGAAATGGGCACACCGGTTTTTTCGCTGTGCGGACCTTTTCCTACTACAACATACTTGCCATTTTTCCTTTCAATAGGGTAATGCTTGTGTGCTGAAAGTCTTTTCTGATGCTTCATCATTTATCACCTTCCTCTTTTTTGGAATTATCCTCTTCATCTTCATCTGTTCCATCCTGGTTTTCACTCTCTGATTTCTTCTCTTCAACTTCTTCATTATCTTCTTTCTCTGCCTTGATGGCTTCCTTCTCAATTTCAGATAATTCATATTTTTCTATCCTCTTAGTATCTTCAAGTTCAAGTTTAACAAGTCTCAGTTTTGAAGGATCAAGAGCTACCTTTGTCTCTGTACCATCAACCCTTTCTCTTTCAATATTATTGAGGTAAACCTTATAATTTGTATAGTCAACTCTGTCAACAGTTCCTGATAAGCCCTCATAGTCACCTCTCATTATCTCTGCTTTATCACCAGTTCTTACAGGAATCGAAGATGTACCCATTTTCTCCTCAAGTTCATCCGAAAGAGTTATAGATAAAAACTTCTTCCTGAGGTGGTAAGGAGCATTAGCTCTGTACTTCCTCTGTTTCGAAGGATTCTTTGAACTTTTCCAACTTTTTTTCCATTTTTGACTCATCTATACCACCATCGAAGCAATTTTTCCGACTGACTGATATCTTTCCACTGCCTCCCGGGCGCATACTCCTTTTATCCGGTTGCCCTTGGGCATCTCAGTTGTGGGTTCGATAAGCACCGCTGCATTATCCTCAAATCTTGTGTGCATACCGGAAACTCTATTAATTTCTTTTCTCTGTCTTATAATTACAGCATCATATATTTCTCCTTTCATTTCATGTTCTCCTTTCTTGATCTTTACTCTTACATGATCGCCAACTCCACACCTTGCTCTTCCGGGCTTGGAGGATTTTCCACCTTTTATACCTACAATTTCCAGTATCCTCGCCCCGGTATTGTCGGCACATATAAGTTCTGAACCCACTTCTAGTGTTTTTGGTATATTTGAAGATACTGCTTTCATTTTAAATCACTCAAAACCTTTTCTACAACAACAAAACTTTTAGTTTTAGATAATGGACGGCATTCAGCTATCTTGACAGTGTCTCCCATCTTTGCATCTATACATTCAGGGTTATGGGCTGTTACCTTTGTGTTCCTTCTCTCATACCGTTCATATTTTGGAAGTTTGTGCGAATAGGACCATTGAACAGTCACTGTCTTTTCATTCTTATCAGACATGACCTCTCCCTCAAAAACCCGGCCTCTAACAGGAAGGGTTCCGTGAAAGGGACAATTATCATCATCGCATACTTCTTCCGGATATTCTACTTCGATTCCTATGTCTCTTGTTTCCGACATTTAACCACCTTTTTTAACATGATTTCCACTTTTTTAAACCTATCTGATATAGCTCCACTTTCCAGGAAGCTTCTTTCCGATCCTTTCCTCAGGACTACCAACTAATAACCTGCCATCGACCTTCACTTTAGTGTCCTCAAGCTCGAAGACAAAGGTATTATCTTTTTTGGGTATGGTCTTTGTACCATCATCGGTCGAAACCCTGAAGGTCTTTTTGGTCTCGTTCACCAATCTACCCGTCAGTCCCTCCAAATTTTTGTCAGCAGATTTTTGTATGCTGACATCGAGTCCTATCAACTCATGTCTTGGAAGGTTTTCAGGTGTTCTGGTCATCAATTCTTAACCTCGATAAGATCCTCGTCGAAACCGAGTTCTACAAGGACACCTTTTATCCTTCTCATGTGATCGCCCTGCAGTTCTATTGTACCATTCTTTGAGGTACCTCCACAGGCCATCTTCGATTTGAGCTTGGATTCAAGATCCTCTATATCGACATCCTGGTCATCAAGACCATCAACCACAGTAACGATCTTTCCAAACCTTCTTGTAGAGGTTCTTATCTCAATCTTTTGTTCTTCTCTAGCAATAGTTTTACATACACAGATATCATCAGGAAGTCCGCACTTTGGACAAGTTTCAGTCATTGTTCCTCCTTTTCGTGTCTAATAGTTTTAATTCTTGCTAAAGTTCGTCTGATTTCCTTCAGTCTCCCCGGATTTTCAGGGAAACCTCCGACAGCTATCTTACCTTTTTCTTTCGCAAGTTCAAGTTTCAAATCATTGACCTTCTCATCTATCTCGGACCGGTCAAGATTTCTTATCTCATCAGCTCTCAAAATAACCATATTAATCAACTCATCTGGTTTTCAAGCCATTTTTTAAGTGTTTTTCTGTCCTTGTTTCCTTTTTCAGCTTCAAGCAAAGCCTTGAAATCCACATCTTTTCCTTTTACTTCATCCTTAATCTCTGAGATGTTCTGTTTTACAAGTTCACTGTAATCAAATGATTTATCCTCTTTTTTCTTCCCTGTTTCCTTCTTTTCTTCTGTCTTCTCTTCCTTTTTCTTTGATTCGTTATTTTCCTTTTTCTCTTTCTCTTCTTCTTTAACTTCTTCAGGTTTTTCCTCCTTCTCGATGTGTTGTCTCTGCATGTAGGGAGGTATCTCTTTCATTATCCTTACCTTTACACCCAAAGCACCAGGTTTCGTTATAGCTTTTCTGTAAGCGTAGTCAATGTTTCTAAGAGCTGTTTCCCCACACATCTTGACGTAACCCCTTGAAAACTTTGCGTTTCTTCCACGGCTACCTCCAAGTTTACCGGATATTTCTATCTGAACACCGGCTGCTCCTGCCTCCATAACTCTTCTTACATAAGTATTTCCAACTCTCTTTGGATGACCTCCCTTTTCAAGCCATCCAGAAACGTTCTTAGCGACTACCTGTGCATCAAGGTCAGGTTCTTCTACTTCTTTAGCTTCCACCTGAGGATTCTCTATTCCGAAATCATCCTTCAATTTCTGGATAAGTTCCTTGATTCTGTGACCTCCTCTACCGATTATCAATCCTGGCTTTTCGGAATAAAGTATTATGTTTGTAGATGTTGAGGTCTTGGTAAAATCTATATGGCTGTAATTAGCCCTTTCAAGCTCTTTATCCAGATACTCTTCCAGTTTAACCTTGTTTATGTTCTGTTTTACAAACTCCTTTTCGATCATATTATCTTTCCCTCACCTTGATAGTGATGTGTGCTGACTTTGTTTTTCTACCTCTGTTCCTTTTAGGGGTCAAATACCTGTTTCCCTGTGTAGCGTAGTACTCTGAGATAAAAAGGTTTTCTTCTGAAAGTCCTTCATATACAGCGTTGTTTTTGGCGTTTTTCAAAACTTTCAGTACTTCCTTAGAGGCATTTACAGGGTATCTGCCTGCATCTATGTTCCCTTTCTTGTGCGCAAGATCTGAATTGTACTTTTTATAGGGAACTGGAAGTTCCTTTTCTATTACTTTTTCAAGTTTGCCAATCGCTTTTTGAACATCGTCCCCTCTGATGAAATCACCTATCTCTTTACAGTGTTTCCTTGAGGCGTTAATGTTTACGCCCCTAGCCTTCGCCTCATTCCTCTTGTTTTCATCCGACATTTTTTATCACTTCAGAGGTATATACTTGGAGCTCCTGGTAGCACCTAGACCTGGAGCCGAGTGTTCTACTTTCTTTCTGTTTCTTGTGAATTCTCCGAGGTAGTGTCCAAGCATTTCTTCCTCTATATCCACCTCGATGAATTCCTGACCATTGTATACAGCAAAGGTTTTTCCAACCATTGCAGGCACGACAATCATATCTCTTGCATGAGTTCTTATCTTATCCTTGTTCTCAATATCCTGCATTATCTTTTTCTGGTCTTCAGTAAGTTTCCTCTTAATACTTCTTCTCTTGCTTGAAGGAAGAAGTTCTGCGAACTCTTTCAAACTCATCTCTTTCAGTTCTTCCAGACTTTTTCCCCTGTATTTGAAATCTTGTGCCATTTTATCACATCAAAAAATTATTTACCTCTCTTTCCGGTTTTGGAAGCGGCTATGCTGCCGACTTTTTTACCAGGAGGACTATCTCTTGAAACTGTTTTTGGTTTACCAGGACTGGCTGATCCACCGAATGGGTGGTCAACAGCGTTCATAGCTACAGCTGAAACTCTTGGGTAAAGCTTTCCTCTTCCCTTCATCTTATGGAATTTATTACCGGCTTTTTCAAATCTCTTGTCAGTCCTACCTGCTCCTGCGACCTTACCAATATTTGCTTTACAGTTGTTATTGAATTCCTTGATCCTTTTTGAGGGTAGATAAACCTGGACCTTGTCACTCTCCTGAGCAACGATAAAACCATAGGTTCCTGAGGATCTTGCTATCCTGCCTCCATCACCCGGTGTAATCTCCATGTTGTAGATAGGAACACCTTCCGGTATCTCCTTCATCGGAAGACAGTTACCAGGTTCAAGAGGTGCTTCCCTTGTAAGATCTATCTTGTCACCTATCGATATACCTTCAGGAGCTAGTATATATTCTTCTTTTCCGCTCTCAAACTCTACTTTTGCAATAGGAGCAGTTCTCCCTGGATCGTTCTCTAGATCTATGACAACACCTTTTTCTCTTTTATGAGGCATATCCGCTTTGGATTTTGCACTGTGAGATTTGGCCTTGTAAGTGTTGCTTCCTTTTCCTCTTCTCTGTGAAATTATCCTTTTACCCATTTATCATCACCTAAAACATACCTAGTTTTGTGGCAACATCTAGAGCCTCATAGTCAGGACTAAGCCTTACATAGGCTCTTTTATCGCCTTTTACAGTGTTTTGAGTATTGACCTTTTTAACTTCTACGTCAAAAAGATTCTCTACAGCATCTTTTACCAAGGGCTTGGTAGCGTTATCATCCACTACGAATACAAGCGTGTTCTTTTGATCCACCATACCGACTGATTTTTCTGTCAGGTGCGGATGTTTTATGATATCCCAATAATCCATAATCAATCACCTCTAGTTGAAGAGACCTCTACCCAGTTTTTTCATCGCGTTTTCTGTCCAGACTGTAAGTCTTCCTGGTACACCACCAGGTGCAAGAAGTTCAGCATTTAGGTTTTCTACTTGAACCACATCTACTCCAGGAATATTTCTTGCGGCCTTGTTGATACCTCTGTCTTCTCCAACTACAAGAAGAGGACCTACCTTTCTTTTGTATTTCCTTCCTCTCATCTTCCCTTTTCCAGCTCTGATTTTCTTTTCCTTACATCTATCAAGTTCTTTCTCAAGACCTAATTCTTTCAGAACTTTTTTGACATCACTTGTTTTCTCAAGGGATTCAAGGTTGTTTTCCACCACAAGAGGAAGTTCTATTTCATCTATCCTGTGACCTCTTTCAATGACTTTCTTAACATCTTTAGTAGCTGAAATACCGCTTCTGATAGCTTTTTTTCTCTCTTTATTGTTTATATCTTTTGTAAAATCTTTTCCAGCTTTTGGAGGATGAGCTCTTCTTCCTCCCACTGCCTGAGGGGCTTTTCCACCTGGTCCACTCATCTGCATACCTCTTCTAAACGTTATCTTTCTAGGTGTTCTTGAAGAAGGATAACTTTTTCCTCTTCTTGACCGGTATGCCCTGTTTCTCTGAGCCCAATCGGTGACGTGTTTTAGACCTGCTTTTTCATCTGAACCATATGGCTGTCTCTTCTTCGACTGGATCGAATGAACAGCCTTCTTAACTATATCGTCTCTAACTCTTTCATCGAACTGGGAGGGGAGTTCTATACTTCCCTCTTCTTTTCCGTCCTTAGTTATAATCTTTGTCACCTTTATCTCCTCATTTATCTATGTATGATATATTTGGGTTTGAAGGGTAGTTGTCCTTCCTAACTGAAGATCTTAACATTATAAGTCTCTTTGCAGGTCCTGGAACAGATCCCTTGACCATCAAGTACTCGTTTCTGAGCTCTCCATATTTCTTTAATCCTCCATCAGGGTTTACCTCTTCTACATTATCATCTATTTTTAAAAGCCTCTTGTTGTATTCGGTTCTCCTTGCGTTACCCATCTGACCGGCCTGTGGCACCTTCCATGAGGTATGGTCTGGATGCCATGGTCCAAGGTTTCCTGCCTTTCTCGAAACTTTTTGAGACTTTCTTGGTAATGGTGCAACTCCGTGTCTCTTGACAGCTCCTTGAAAACCTTTACCCTTAGTAATACCAATAACATCTAGGTATTCTCCTTCTTCAAATATCTCGGAGATCATTATTTCCTCCCCAATCTTATCCTTTACGTATTCGAATTTCTCAGATACATCCTTGCCTCCCACAGGAAGTTCAAATACTTCAGGTTTTTTCTTACCTATAGTTGTAAGATAAGGCTGTGTGTGTACCAAAAATTTGATATCTGTTATTTCTTCTATGAATTCCTCAGCATCCTCTATATTTTTGTATTTTTCCGGAAGATCAATTTTTTTCTCAAGTCTCTTGTCATGGTCTCCTGTCAAAATATCTGTGAAAACCTTTTTACCTTCGTGAGTGTCTATATAAAATCTAACACCAAATGTCTTCAAAGGCGGACATTCTATCAAGGTAACAGCATCAGCTACCTCCTGTCCTTTGAATTCAGAGTCCTCCTTATCTTCTATCCTTAAAACCCTTGTCATTCCAGCTTTGTAACCTGCAAAACCAAGAGCTTCAGGCTTA